>CAVBNJ010000012.1:0-19081 GCA_963596755.1 bacterium | reverse complement strand
CATGCGGGCAACTTCGCCGATTTTAAAAAGCTGTTTGTCCGGCATAGGCTTACGCTGCTTTCCGTTTCAGATGCCGGAACACGAAAAGGCAGATCACAACCGAGGTCAGCGAGCCGCACGCCGTTGCAATGCCCATCGGGAACAGTGTGTCCGGGAACCAGAGTGAGGTCAGGTAAACGCCTGGAATTCGCACGAGCACGATAGCGATGATGTTGTGCAGGAAGGAAAATTCGGATCTTCCGCAGGCACAGAAATAACCGCTGAAGGTAAAGTGGATTCCCGCAAAAATGCAGTCCCAGATGTAGCCGCGGATATACTGTCCGCCGAGCCGTGCAACCTCAGAATCCGTCGTAAACAGACTGACAACCGGAACAGAAATAAACTGAATCAGAATGGCAACAACCAATCCAAATCCGACCGCAATCATGACAGCGCACCACATAGTCTGTTCCGCGCGTTTCTGTTTTCCGGCACCGATATTCTGCGCACCGAGCGCCGAAACAGTCGAGAGCATCGAGGACGGCACAAGAAACAGAAAGCTGATGATTTTCTCCACAATACCGACCGCTGCAGCCGCAGTCAGTCCGCGCCGGTTGGCAATGATGGTGATGACGATAAATGCAATCTGGATAAATCCGTCCTGCAGCGCAATCGGAATACCGATTTTGAGAATCTGACTCATGACCGGCGGCTGCGGCCGAAGATCTGATTTTGTGACTTTAATGCCGGTATCCCGTTTCCGAATGGCAATCAATGCAAGAATAACGCTGATCGTCTGCGCCAGTGTCGTACCAAGCGCCGCACCGGCCGGGCCGAGATGCATTGCGCCGATAAATACATAGTCCAGAATAATATTGGCCGCGCAGGCAGCCGCAATAAAATACATCGGACTTTTCGAATCCCCGAGTCCGCGGAAAATCGAGCTGATGATGTTATACGCGGTGATGAACGGAATGCCGATAAAGCAGATCGTCAGATAGGAAACCGTTCCGGCAACGGCCTCGGACGGCGTGGACATCACAGAGACAATCGGCCGCACAAGGAGCAGCAGAACGATCATCAGAGCAGCCGCAACGCCGAGAAACAGCGTGATCGTATTTCCCGTGAAGCGTGATGCCTGCTTCCGATCCTTCGCGCCGACCGCCTGTCCGATGGTAACGGTTGTTCCCATCGCAAGTCCGACGATCATGACCGTGATCATGTGCATGACCTGACTGCCGATCGAAACGGCTGTCGTTCCTGCCGCCCCGTCGAACTGGCCGATGATGAAAAGATCCGCCATGCCGTAGAGCGTCTGCAGGAAATAAGATAAGAGATAAGGCAGTGAAAAGTAAAAAATATTTTTCCATACACTGCCGGTGGTTAAATTGCGTTCCATAATAAGGAAACCTCCTGCTGTAAAGTGTTACGATTATAGTAAACCCTACAATTGTTGTAGAGTCAAGGACTTTATCGCCGGAGAGATCATCAATGGATTCGACACTTTCTTTTTTAGTGTTGACAAATGTTCAAATTAGAACTAAAATGTAGAAAGTTCAAAATAGAACAAAGGAAGGTGAAAGCAGTGTTTGATGAACAGTGGCAGTTTGCCGTGGAAGTAGAGCGGGAATATGCGCAGTACCGCAAAAAAGTGATGGCGCGCTATGAGCTGTCGGCAGCGGAAGTAGATGTTCTTTTGTTTCTTGCGAATAACAGTCAGTTCGATCTGGCAGCAGATATCGTGCGTGTGCGGAAAATGCAGAAATCACACGTTTCGCTGGCCGTGAGCCGGTTGTGCGAAAAGGGATATCTGCGAAAAGAAGGCGATACGGCGGACCGGAAGAAAGTGCATTTGAAGCTGGAACCGGCTGCGGAAGAAATCGTCCGCTACGGACAGGAGTGCCAGAAGGAGTTTGGAGAATCGCTGTTCCGCGGCATTTCGGAGCAGGACAAAGAAGAGTTCCTGCGGCTGTGTGAGCTGATTCGGAAAAATGTGATTAAAAATTAGAAGGAGTAAAAAAATATGACGATTACAGAATTAATTGTATGTATCATAGCTGGCCTCGGCGCCGGCCTTGGAACGGGTCTTGCGGGACTTTCCGCGGCGGCGGTTGTCTCCCCGATGCTGATCACGTTCCTGCACATACCGGCGTATCAGGCGATCGGAATTGCGCTTGCGTCGGATGTCCTCGCATCGGGTGTCAGCGCGTGGACGTATAAGAAAAATAAAAACATCGACATCCGTCATGGCCTGATTATGCTGGTTTCCGTGCTGATCTTTACACTGGTCGGCAGTTTCGTTTCCTCTCTTGTGCCGAACGGAACGATGGGCGGTTTTTCCAAGGTGATGACGTTGTTCGTCGGCCTGAAATTCATCATCCGCCCGATTATGACGACGAAAGAAGTGCAGGCAAATAAGTCCGAGAAACAGAAAATCCAGCAGTCCATCCTCTGCGGTGTGCTGATCGGTTTCATCTGCGGATTCGTCGGCGCAGGCGGCGGTATGATGCTGCTTCTGGTTCTGACGAGTGTCCTTGGATACGAGCTGAAAACGGCAGTCGGAACGAGCGTCTTTATTATGACGTTCACGGCGCTGACCGGAGCCATTTCCCATTTCTACATCGGCGGAAAACCGGACATCCCGATCCTCATTGCATGTGTAATCAGCACGCTGGTTTTCGCACAGCTCGGTGCAAAATGGGCGAACAGCGCAAACGTAAAAATGCTGAATCGCGTAACCGGAATTGTGCTGTGTGCACTGGGACTGGTGATGCTGTTCTTCTAAATTGGAATAACTTGAAAAACATAAAAAATCCTGTCCGGTTTTGTTGCGGACAGGATTTTTGCGTTGAAGGGGATCGCTGAATTTAGTTTCTCATCGCTCCGTCCACGGACAGGATTTCGCCCGTCACATACGAAGCCATATCGCTTGCCAGGAAGAGGAAGGCGTTTGCGATATCCTCTGCCTCGCCGATCCGTCTAAGCGGAATGCGGTTGACGAGCGGCTCGATCATTTCTTTCGGAAGTGCCGCAACCATATCGGTTCTGGTGATGCCAGGGGCAACGGCGTTCACGCGGATGTGGAACGGTCCGAGCTCTCTTGCGAGCGACCAGGTCAGGCCATTGACTGCGTATTTACTGGATGGATAGGCAACACCGCTTGGCTGGCCGCAGATGCTGACCATAGAGCTGGTATTCAGAATGCATCCGCCGCCCTGTTCTTTCATGATGGCAGCCACTGGCAGGATTCCGTTCATCATGGCGTTTACGTTGAGGTTCATCACGTCTGCGAAATGTTCTGCGGTATATTTGTCGAGCGGTGCACTGTCGGAAACACCGGCGTTGTTAACGAGAATGTCGATTCTTCCGTATTTTTCTTTGATTTTTGCCATCTCATCTGCCATGGCAGCCGCGTCGGTCAGCTTCGGCCATGCGCCGGAAACTTCCCAGTTTGGATTCTCTTCTTTTAAAGAAGCAACGGCTTTTGCAACCGTCTCCTCGCGGGAACCGAAGAGTACGACTTTCGCGCCGTTCTGCAGAAATTTGTGAACAATGGCGTAGCCGATTCCTCTCGTTCCGCCGGTAACAACTGCTATTTTATTCTGTAACATAAAAACCACCTCGCAATAAATTTTCTTATCTCTACTATAATTGATTCCGTTGGTGGACAGTCAATGCGGAATTTTTCAGAAATAAATAAAGTTCTTTTCTCAAAAACAGACGATTTTTGGCGGTAAATCGAATTGCAGTGTGGATTTCTGTGCTGTAAATGGTTATAATAAAAGCAAAAAGTATACAGCAGGTGTACACTTTTAAAATAGTCAGTCAAAAAGCGGGGGAGACTGATAAAAAAGAGAAGGGAAAAATGAGGTGTGAATCCATGAGAATACAGGAAGTAATGGAAAAAACGGGTCTGTCTCGACGGACGATTCATTATTATATTGATCAGAAATTAATTATTCCCCCGGTGAACGAGGGCAATGGGTACCATGATTTTACAGAGGAGGATGTGCAGAAGCTTTTTATTATCCGAAAGCTCAGAGAGGCGGGCCTTTCTCTGGCAGATATCCGGGCAATCCTGCGCAAGCCGCGGACAACGCCGTTTTATCTTCACAAACAGATGAACGAGCTGCAGACGCAGATGATGACAATCCAGAAAACGATCAGCGAGATGGACCGCCTCGGCAGCCAGCTCCCGGTCTGCCAGTCACTCGATCAGCTCGCGGGAATGCTGAAAGGCACGAATTTTAAGCCCGATGCCTCGTCACAGTTTCAGATCGAATCGCGTGATGCAAGACTGCTGGCGCAGTACCTCTGGATGGCATATCTGGACACGCCGGTCACGGAGTATCAGCAGTTTTTATGGCAGAAAATTACACAGCACACAATGGAACATGCGGGCACGGATTTAAAAACAATGTCCCGTTATCTGCAGTCCATCTCCCCGGAGCAGATCGATGCAACGAATATCAACCAGTATCTGCGGAACCAGAAAATCATTGCCCTCACGGAGGCGGATTACCCGGCGTTCGTGGAAGAACTGAAAACTTCCCTGCTCGCCTTCGCCTCCGACCCGATACAGCAGGAAAAATGGCGCCTCCTCTACCAGCCCGTCATCCATCCGACCGCCCTTTTCTGCGTCTCCGTCAGCGGCTGGATGCGCGAATTCCACCCGGCATACCGCCGATACTATGAAAACACGCACACTTGCTGCCGCCTCTTAAAAGACTTCATGGACAGCCCCGAGGGCGCGGCTCTGAACGCAACACTCAACAAAGCCTTCAACGGAAACTGCGACGTCCGCACCGGCTACTACGGCGAACTGGAAGTGGCGGCGACGTTTCATAAAAGCATTTATGCACTGCTGTCACCGGAACAGATCAGGGAATTCCTGGCGGGGGTGAAATAGGATAGAGTTTCAAAAATAAAAAAAGTTGCAAAATGAATCCATAAGAGATATAATAAAAGAAAAACAGAGGAAGGGGTTTCAATATGAAAACAAAATTTCATGAATATCTGACGATGTTTCGAAAGCAGCAGGACCTTACACAGGCGGAAATGGCGGAAAAACTGGGGATTTCGAGGTCAACGTATACGAATTATGAAAATGGAAATCGTACCCCGGACTTTGAAGTGCTGGAGCGAATCAGCAATGTATTGGGCTGTACACTTGATGAATTGTTTGGAAGAAATGTTACAAAATGCAACGTTCTGCGGGAAGAAAATGCTGGATATGGAGCAGCGGTAAAAAAGACAAGTGGTCCGAAACTGGCAATCGGTGTTCAGGATTTCCGACATATGCGGGAAAAGAAAGTATATTATGTAGACAAAACGCCCTTTATTGAAGAATTTCTGGAATCGTATTATCAGGTGACGTTAATTACGCGCCCACGGAGATTCGGCAAGACATTGAATATGTCGATGCTGGCGGAATTTCTGGACTGCACGAAGGAATCAGAGGAATTGTTTGAAGGAACGAAAATTGCGTCAAGCAGTGTATGGAAAGAGATGAATCAGCACCCGGTTATATTTATGTCGTTTTTGAATGTGAAAGCGGACAATGCGAAATTATTAAGTTTCTTTTTGATGGAAACTGTGCGACAGGAATACAGAAGATATTATAAAATGCTGAACAACAGTACACTGGATGAAGACCAGAAAAGAGAATTTAATGAAGTTTATGAAGCATTGAGTCAGAAAACGGTTGATGCAAAGGTAAAAGAGTATTTTGCCAGGTCGGTTGCTGTACTGTGTGAAACACTGAGTCTGTACTATAATAAAAAAGTATTCCTTCTGCTGGATGAATATGACACTCCATTTATGTCTGCAAATGCTGGTAATTATTATGAAGAAGTGCGAAGCATGCTGACCGGATTTTTCTCTGAATCGTTGAAAGGAAATCCATTTCTTGAAAAAGCAGTTTTAACGGGAATTCAGAGAATTGCAAAAGAAAACATTTTTTCCGGACTGAATAATCTGATCGTGTGCCCAGTACAGGGACGGAATTATGAGGAATGTTTTGGATTTACGGAAGAAGAAGTCAGAAACTTACTCCATTACTGCGGAACAGAGTTTACGGACGAATTAAAGAAGATGTATGATGGATATCGTTTTGGTGAACTGGAGGTATACAATCCATGGTCCATCTGCTGTTACGCGGCAAGCAAGAAGATAGAACCTTATTGGGTGAATACGAGTGAGAACAGCATTTTAAGAGATGCATTGGAGGCACAGGGAACATCCTTCGGAAGAGATTATGAGACATTGATCAAAACTGGAAGCGTAGAGACTCGGGTAGATTTTTCTATGGCGTATTATGGAAAAATGGATGCCCCATCTTTATGGGGACTTCTTGTCAATGCTGGATTTATGACGATTGAAGAGGAAGAAGAGGATGGATACTGCAGAATGCGTGTTCCAAATCTGGAAGTCTGGGGGGTATTTAAAGAACTGACAGCCTGCCATTTGCACGTTGACGAGTATCAGATCGGAAGAATGCTGCATGCACTGAAGAGAAACAGAATGGAAGACTTCGCAGATGAATATCAGAGAATTTTGCTGGAACTGCCGTCATACCACGATTTAAAAGACGAGAACAGTTATCATATGATGATGCTCGGAATGTGTGCCTTTTTACGAGGTGACTATGTGGTAAAGAGCAATCGGGAAGTAGGTACGGGAAGAAGTGATATCTGTCTGTATACAAAATCAGGACGGTATCCGAATCTGATTCTGGAATTCAAATATACAAAAGATGAAAAAGAAGACTTAAAAAAACTTGCTGAAGATGCAATTGATCAGATCAAAGAAAAACGATATGATACAGGAATGACGGGGGAAGTTCGATATATTGGACTGGCACATTGCGGGAAAAAAGCTTATGTAACATGGGAATAAGGCAGGTATATTGATAAAGTAAATAAACGCTCCAGCGAAATTTTCGCTGGAGCGTTTGCTGTAGTGAAACGTATTGTTTAGAACTGCACGAGATCAATCGTGACGGTTTCGCCAGTTTTTCCAAGAATCAAAGCTGTTCCCGGGGAGGCGGTGGCGCCCCAGCGGCAGGCGGTTCTGTTGGCGTCGGCGTTTTCGGTCTGGGTGAAGTCATCACCGTATTGGGATTGGAGCTGTGTGAGCAGGTCGTTGAAGGCTGCTTCACTGTCCGGGGTGCTTAAGGTGAAGGTAAGCTGGTAAAGACCGCCGTCCTCGTGGTATTCTGCGACGACGCGTGCGGCGTAACCGAGAATGCTGGAGGAATCTCTGGAAGGATAGGCTGCCAGCGTTTCGTTCCAGAGGGTTGGGATGTCATAAAAACGGATGCCGAGTGCTTCCGGTGCGGCGGAGGTATCGCTGCCCCATGGAAGGGAAGAAAGTCCGTACTCACCGGAATCAGTTTTCAGATCCGCTGCTTTCAGTTCCACTGGTGTAATATTTGTTGTGTCCAGATTTTGCCCGATGTTGATGCGGATTTCCTGATCTGCCCGAACGAGAGCAAGGCTTGTATCATTTTGCTCCCAGATGATGATTTTCTGCGGAAAATCGGAATTGGATTCCCGAGCAGGGGTGCCGCAGGTGGAGCTGAGATTGTCCTTCAAAGTAGTATAAATAGTGTCCAGATCATCCTGTGCTTCGAAACGAAAACTCAATGCTGATACTTGATCGTCGAATACTTCTGCCTGCACAGCCGCTTCTGCACCAAACAGTGTAACTGGCTTCGAAGAAAGATAAGCCGCGCAATCAGGCCCGGACAGCACAGCCGGTTCATAAAAATCTGCCGCCAGAGCGGTTCCCATTTCCTCTAAAGAGCATCCCCAGGGAGCCTGCGAGACGGCGAAGCCCTGTTCTGTAGAAAAGAAAGAAGGATCTGCAAAAGCAGCCTCAATCTGACTGGCGGGATCCAGGACATCGGGTGTGTCTGCAGTTGAGATTGCAGAGACACTGTCAGAGCTCGATGAAGTGCTGGAAAAATTCTGTGCGGAAGAATCCGACAAAGAGGAGGCTGTCGATTCCTGTCCCTGACAGCCGGACAGAATACCGATGAGACTGATTAGGAAACAAGAGGTAATGATTTGATTTCGTGTCATAAAGAGTCACCTCGCAATCTTGTGAGAATACATAAAATCACGCCGAGTTATTGTAAAATAATTATATCATGCAAAAAAAGTTTGACAATTATTGAGAATAACAAAAAATGCATTGCGAAATATTACAAAACAGAGAAAATAAAGTAAAAAAAGCATCCCATTCCCTCAAGTCTGAAGGTATGGGATGCCTGACAAAACCATTTATTTTCCGCTGAGAATTTTCTCCAGCGCCCGATACGCCACGCAGAAGGCCTTTTCTGTATCATTCTCCGCGCGGACCGCAGCGTCTTTTTCGAGACTTCCGAGTCCCGCGAAGTTTGCGAGATGCGGTTCGAGGCTCAGGAAGCCGTTGTAGCCTGTCTGGCCGAGGGCGGTGAGGATCTGGATTACGTTTCCGTCTCCGGCGCCGGCCGGGACGACGGTTCCGTCGGCGGTTCTGGCGTCTTTGATGTGAACGTAAGTGATGTACGGTTTCAGCATTTCATATGCCGCAAGGGTATCCTGACGGCACTGCACAAAGTTGGCGAAATCGAAAGTGCAGCGGAATGCATCGCCGTAGAACTGTTTCATAAGATCCAGGCACCGCGGTGCATTGTCGCCGTAGATGCCTTTTTCGTTTTCATGCAGCAGCGTGATTCCACTGTGCGTTGCCTCGTTTACCATCTGTTCCATGCGGAAAAAGACGGGATCGCGGTAGTCGGACGGGGCGCTGTTTTCCGGCATGTAAAAGCTGAACATGCGGATATATTTTGTCTCAAAAAGATCAGCGAGTGCCTCTACGTGCTGCAGCTTTTTCATATGCTCATTGAAATCATCCTCAATCCCGATTTTTCCGATCGGCGAGCCGATGGCGGAAACGCAGATGCCGGCGTCGTCGAGTTTTCTGCGGACCTCTTTTGCGTAATCCATCGAATAGTCCGCCACGTTCACATTGTCTGTGCTGCGCAGCTCAATATGGGAGATTCCAAGATCGTGAAGCACCGCGATCTGGCGCTCGAGCGAGGTGGAAATTTCATCGGCAAAGCAGCTGATGGGGCAGTCTTTTAAGATTTTTCTTTCTGTTTCCATATCAGTTTCCTCCTTTCAGATCGACGGGATGCAGTTCCCGTGCGGATTCATAAGCACCCAGCATCATGCGGATACTTGGTTCCATGTGCGGCAGATCAAGAGCAAACGGCGTTCCGGTTTCCAGAGAATGATAAAAATCCGAAATGCATGCCAGATGACCGCTGCCCCAGTAGCTCTTTCCAATTGGCGCAAGGGTGGTAAGCTCCGGCTTTTCCGGTGCGGCGCCTGGCCGCAGAATCGTCAGGTCAGGATCCTCAATGCGGAGCGTCATCTTTTCACACGCAACCTCAATGATCGGCGGAACATCGGCACAGTAAGAGGTCGTCGCAAAAAACGTTGCGTGAATATCGCCGAAGGTCAGGTAAGCCTCCATCGTATCTTCGACTTCGATGACATCTTTTAAGTGATGATTCATCATCGACGCTTCAATCCGGGTTGGATTTCCGAGCAGATAAGAGAGCAGATCCATCGTGTGAATCGACTGGTTGATCAGCACGCCGCCGCCCTCGGTTGCAAGCTTTCCGCGCCAGCCGCTCTCGGTATAATATTGTTTTCCGCGGCACCATGTCACGAATGCGCGTGCGCCGAGCACTTTGCCGGCTTCCCCGGAGTCAATCAGTTTTTTCGCTGCCTGAATGCAAGGATTGTAACGGTTCTGATAGCAGAAGCCGAGTAGTTTGTCGGACTTTGCGACAGCTGCCTTCAGATCTTCCAGCTGTGCATCCGTCATGGCAGGCGGTTTCTCCATAAACACGTTGATCCCGCGGTTCAGCGCCTCAATGGCCATCGGCACATGAAGATAATGCGGTGTGCAGATGTGCAGAACATCAGGCTTTTCGGCGTCGAGCATTTCTTTCAGAGATGCATACGGCGTGGTGGAATACATTTCCGCATATTTCTGCGCTTTTTCAAATTTAATATCGGCGGCTCCGATCAGAGTCGTCGGGATATGCTGCGTCAGCACCGTGCCGTGAACGGCGGCGATGGAGCCGCAGCCAACGATTGCAGATTTCATAGGACAAATCCTCCTATTTTACTTTACTTCCATAACTATTGCTTGTATCAAACGTAACTTCCTGCACATCCTTTTTTCTTTTGGAAGCTGCGCGGTGTTCATTCAGTTTTTCCAGAAACAGATCTTCGTCTACCGGCAGTGTCACGGTCTGGTCGAGCCAGGAGGAAAGATGCATGGCATTGGAAAGCTGAAGTCCGCGGATGCCCTCGGTTCCGTCTGCGACAAGCGGTTCCCCGCGGAGAATAGCACCGGCAAAGGCATTTAAAACGCCGACATGCTGCGGATTTTCGCCGTCGAGCGGAACTTCGTATTCATGGCCGGTCGGCTGGTCAAATCCGGTTTTTGCGGCAAAGCAGAATTCCCGTTCACTCTGGTTAAGTTCAAAGAAGGTCAGTTTATCGTGCTCCGCGATCAGGCGTCCGTGCTCCAGTGTGATTTCGAGACGGTTCGTGCCAGGTGCATCTGCAGTTGTGGTGACGAAAACGCCGGTTGCACCATTTTCAAATTCCAGATATGCGGTGACATCATCCTCAACTTCAATGTCATGCCATTTTCCGTTGTGGCAGAAGGCACGGACGCGGGTTGGAAGACCGCAGATCCACTGCAGCAGGTCAAGGTTGTGCGGGCACTGGTTCAGAAGAACGCCGCCGCCTTCGCCGTCCCAGGTAGCGCGCCAGTCGCCGGAATTGTAGTACGCCTGTGTGCGGTACCAGTCGGTGATGATCCAGTTCACACGTTTGATCTGGCCGTATTTGCCGCTCTGTACCATCTCGTGCATTTTGCGGTAAACACAGTTGGTACGCTGGTTGAACATCATACCGAAGATGCGGTCGGATTTCGCCGCTGCTTCGTTCATCTCGCGGACCTGCTTTGCATAAACGCCCGCCGGTTTTTCACTCATAACATGAAGTCCGTGCTCCAGAGCCATGATGACATAACGTGGATGATCGTAGTGCGGGACAGCGATAAGAACGGCATCGCAGAGACCGGATTCGATCAGCTCCTCGCCGGTGGTAAAAATGGCAACGTTCTCGGGCAGATTTTCCTTTGCCCATGTGCGGCGGGATTCTTTCCGATCGGCAACAGCGGCGAGTGTAATTTCCGGTGTCTTTCCGGCGAGAATATTTTTGCAGTGGCCGCTGCCCATATTTCCAATTCCGATAACTCCTAATTTTACCTGTTCCATAGAAAAATCTCCTTTTCCATAAAAATCTGTTTTTTTGCGGTATCCTGCAGAAATCGGTATGGTTTTGCATGCAATATCTGCAATCTTTTCTGTTGGATTTTCTGTGCTTTCTTAAGCTTAACTATAGTGCTTCCGAGGAGAAAATACCATTGCAGAGAAGACGAAAAATATTGCAAATATAGCGATAGTGTGCTATACAAAAAACAGAAAGAAAAAAGGAGGAGACGATGGATCAGAGAGTGGATTTCTGGAATGAAAATATATCGTTTGCCTATACGGAGAGCCGGGAAATGACAACGAAATACGATCTTCACTGCCACAGCTTTTACGAGATTTATTTTTTCGTTGAGGGCGATGTCGATTACCTGGTGGAGGGCACGCATTACAAGCCGGAGCCGGGAAGTCTTCTGCTGTTTGCACCGAATGCGTTTCATGGAGTGAAGATCAACAGCCGTGCGCCGTACAAACGGTATACGCTGCATTTCGACCAGAATCTTCTTCTGCCGGAGCGCCGCAGTTTTCTGATGCGTGCTCTGCCGGAGGGAAATAAGGAGAGCTGGGGAACGATTTATTATAGGAAGGAAGACACGGAAAAATATGATCTGCAGGTATACCTTAGCGCACTGCGGGAATGCGCAGAAATGGACGAGGCGAGACGAGAGCAGATGATTCCGCTCTGCGTGGAGGCGATTCTGTCGCGGATTCTGCTGATGCGGGAGGCAGGAAAAGAAATGGCGGTGAGGGAGCAGAAAGATACGATCACGGAGATTCTGTATTATCTGAATTCCCATCTGCAGGAGCAGGTGACGCTCGATGAACTTGCGGAGAAGTTTTTTATCAGCAAGCATCATCTGAATAAAGTATTCCGCAAACGGACCGGGACGACCGTGATGGATTATCTGCAGCGGAAACGTGTTGCGAGTGCGCAGCAGATGCTGTTTCTCGGATATAATGCAAAAGAAGCCGCTGTGCAGAGCGGCTTCGGAGAGTATTCCTCTTTTTATCGTGCCTATGTACGTGTCACGGGACATGAGCCATCCAGGGACCGCGGAGCAAACTATTTTGCGGCGGAGCATGAGGGCGAGCCGCCTCAGGATATGCTGCTTACCGTAAGGACGACGACCGCGGAACGAGTGTCACCGGGAGGGTGATTTTTTCTGTTTCTGCAGCCGGATTTTCGAGGGCGGTAAGAAGAATCCGTCCGACCTCGCGTCCGATTCCGGCGAAGTCCTGGTGGATGGAGGTGATGCCGAGACTCCGGCTGACGTTTGTGTCGTCGAAGCCGCAGAGGCAGAAATCTTCCGGAATGCGAAGGCCGATCGTGCGGCAGGCGAGAAAAATCAGCTCGGCGATGCGGTCGTTTTCGGCGATGATGGCGGTGATGCCGTCGCGGTGCATGGCGAGAAGCTGTTCCTGAAATGGAGTGCGTTCCGTGGAAAGCGCGGCCTCATCGGAGAGTTTTTCGCAGCAGGTGACGAGCTGCTGGCGGTCCGGGGCGATGCCGGCGGCTTTCATTTCGTGCAGAAATCCGGCGAAGCGATCGCGTACGGATGAGGTTTCTTCGAGCGGTGCCGCGGTGAAAAATGCGATGTTCCGATGCCCCTGTCCGAGCAGATGGCGGGCGAGCTGCCGTCCGCCGTCGTAGTTGTCGCAGACGACATTGTTGAGGTACGGACAGTCCGTCTGCTTGTCGATGATGACGATCGGGCGGCCGGAGAACATGAAATCGTTCAGTTTTTCCAGGTGAATATTGTCGCGCTTCGGATAATAGACGAGCCCGGCAATGTTCTGTGAGCGAAGCAGTTCCAGCGTTGCACGTTCCTTCGGGGAGGAAGAGCCGGTGACGTGGATGCTTAAGAAGTAGCCGTGTTCCGCCAGCATGGCGCTTAAGGTTCCGATCGCCTCCGAAATATTTCCCTGCGTCGTGGCAAACGGAACGAGAAGCGAGATCATCTTCGGCGCGTCCGATGCTTCGCCGTCCGACGGAAGATTCCGCGAAACGAAACTGCCGACGCCGCGTTTCCGGTACAGAATCCCCTGCTGTTCCAGGTCTTCGATCGCGCGCTTGGCGGTGATGCGGCTTACCTGATACTGCTCGGAGAGCATTTTTTCCGTACAAAATGCCTCGTCAAACGAAAAATCCCCAGCGTGGATGCGTTCGAGCAGCGCTTCTTTGATCGTTTCATACTTTGGTTTTGTCTTTCTGGTCTGTGAATCCATAAAATTCCTCTATTATAAAAAGCGTTTTATTACGTTTGATTGTTCCATTTGTTATTATACCGTATGCGAAAAAGCAAGTCAAACAGAGATTGATATATCAATTAAAAGAATATTGCGGGAATGCTTGACAGAATATGCGATACTTTCTATAATATGATATATCAAATACAACGGAACATAAGAAAGGAAAAAATCATATGAAAACAACCGTACATATTATTTCCCATTCCCACTGGGACAGAGAGTGGTATCAGTCTTTTGAATCTCACCGCATGAAACTGATCGAGCTGGTGGACAACATTCTGGACAAGGCAGAGAACGATCCGGAGTTCGGCGGATTTTTCCTCGACGGCCAGGTTATCGCGATCGACGATTATCTGGAAATCCGTCCGGAGAAGCGTGCGCAGGTGGAGAAATGCATCCGCGAGGGCAAAATTCAGACCGGTCCGTGGTACATTCTGCAGGATGAGTTCCTGACAAGCGGCGAGGCGTGTGTCCGCAATCTGCAGGTCGGCATGCAGGAAGCAAAACAGTACGGCGCTGTCGGCAATGTCGGCTATTTCCCGGATGCGTTCGGCAATGCAGGCCAGATGCCGCAGGTATTAAAACAGGCTGGCATGGACGCGGTTGTTTTCGGCCGCGGTGTCAAACCGATCGGACCGAACAACGAGGTCACCGGCGGACAGTATGAGTCTACGTATTCTGAGATGATGTGGGCATCCCCGGACGGAACGAAGCTGCCGGGTATTCTGTTTGCAAACTGGTACAACAACGGCGTGGAGATTCCGGTTGACGAGGCAGAGGCGAAGGTTTACTGGGATAAAAAGCTGGCAGACGCGAGAAAATTCGCTGCAACGCATCAGCTTCTGATGATGAACGGATGCGACCATCAGCCGCTGCAGAAGAACATCACCGAGGCGATCCGCGTGGCAAGAAAGCTGTATCCGGACATCGAGTTTATTCATTCGGATTTCAAAAAGTATGTAGAGGCAATGGAGAAAGAAATCTCCGAGAATTTCTCTACGGTGAAGGGCGAGCTGACCAGCCAGGAGACCGACGGAAGATGGACGCTGGCAAATACGGCTTCTTCCTGGATGGGGCTGAAAGTGGACAACCGCGCGGGCGAGACGGCTCTGGAGCGGAAAGCGGAGCCGGCGGCTGCGATGGCACAGGTTCTCGGCAAAGCTTATCCGGAAGACCAGATGACTTACAGCTGGAAGAAGCTGATGCAGAATCATCCGCATGACAGCATCTGCGGCTGCAGCGTGGACGAGGTCAATGAGGAGATGAAGACCCGTTTTGCGAAGAGCAGACAGGTTGCGGATGCGATTTATGAGGAAAGCGTGGAGTATCTGACGAACAAGGTGAACACGGCGGCGCTTCCGGGCGACGGTGAGAAGGTTCCGTTTGTGGTTTGGAATACGTCCGGCGCGGCGAAAACGCAGGTAGTGGAGAAGGAGCTTCATCTGTTCCGCGATTATAATCTGTTTGTGTGGGATGGATATGAAGACGCAGAGAAAGTTGCTCTTCCGGCGATGGCAGTCTGCGATGCGGAAGGCAATGTGATTCCGGCGAAGATTGAGGATGCCGGTATTGCGTTTGGTTATGATCTGCCGGACGACCGGTTCCGTCAGCCGTATATGGCGAAGAAGGTTCGGGTGACGTTTGAGGCGGAGGTTCCGGCTCTTGGTTACCGTACGTATTATCTGAAGACGGTGGAGCAGGCACAGGATGTGAATGTGGTTTCGGATGATGCAAATGTGCTCGAGAATGATGTGATGAAGGTTGTTGTGAATGAGGATGGTTCTTACAATCTTCTGGACAAGAAGACGGGCAGAATGTATGAGAACCTGGGATTCTATGAGGATACCGGGGATATGGGCAATGAGTATATTTATATTCAGGACTCTGGTAAGCAGGTGGTTTCCACGAAGGGCATGAAGGCGGAGATTTCCTGTGTGGAGAGAAATGCGTTCCGCACGGTGGTTGAGATCTGCCACAAGATGATGGTTCCGGCCGGCATGGGTGAGGAGCTGCAGAGACAGCGCGAGATGTGTATTGATCCGTATACGCGTGTGGCGAACCGCTCTTCTGAACTGGTGGAGATGGATGTGAAGACGGTTCTTACGCTGGAGAAATCGGCGAAGGGGCTGCGTGTGGCTACGACGATCTGCAATCAGGCGAAGGATCACCGGGTGCGGGTGATGATTCCGACGGGGCTGGATGCTTCGATGCATATGGCGGATTCGGCGTTTGAGGTTGTGCGGAGAAATAATCGTCATAATGATACGTGGACGAATCCTTGTGGTTGTGAGCGTCAGCAGTGTTTTGCGGCGATGGAGGACGCGAAGGGCGGTCTTCTGGTGGCGAACCGGGGGCTGTATGAGTATGAGGTTCTTGAGGAGCAGGGGAATGCGATTGCGGTGACGCTGCTTCGGTGTGTTGCGGAGATGGGCGACTGGGGGTATTTCCCGACGCCGAAGGCGCAGCAGATTGGAACGTTTGAACTGGAATTTGAAATTGTGCCGTTTGCGGCTGGGGAGACTGGAGATGCGTTTGATGAAGGGTATGCATTCCAGCAGGATCTGACTGTGGAGCAGGCGGGATTTGAGAGAGCGTTTCTTAGAAAACCGGGACAGGTGAAGCCGGAGCTGGTGGAAGGGGAAATTCCGTTGGAGATGAGTTTCCTTGGATTTGAAGGCGAGGGCATTCATATGACTGCGTTTAAGAAAGGGCAGAAGAAGGACGATCTGTTTGTGCGTTTCGTAAATAATATGGAGAATGAAGAAGTTCTTTCCTTTAAGAAGGAAGATTGGATGAAAGAGGTTTATCGCAGTAATGTCATTGAGGAGAAGGGCGAGGTACTGAACCCGGATGCGGATGGGATGTATCGTGTGACGCTGAGGGAGTTTGAGATTGGTACGTTTGGCATCGTGAGATAAACGGACGCCCTGTGACCGGAATCACGGACGGATGGGTCCGGTTTCGGAGACTAAGTAAAACTAAGAGGTCGGTATTTTGCTAAAACCGATCTGGAAATTCGCAAACTCGCTGCGCTCAGACAGTGCGAATTTCCAGATCAACGCAAAATCCCGGCCTCTAAGTTTTTCTAAGCCTCCTGCAAATGGACCCCATCTGTCCGTGATTCCGGCCGCAGGGCTGATGATGGCACCGGGAGGAAAGGGCAAGGGCGGCTGGATCTGCCCGGAGGGCAGATCGGCGTGAGGTTGTTGGTGAAAAAACGGGAGAGAATGTGGGAGAAAAGCAAGAATGGGGTGGACTTTGAGGGGGACAAGTTATATGCTGGGGGTATGAGTAAAAATGACTTTTACAGGAGGGTTTTGAAGATGAAGAAATGGACGGACAGAATTGAGGCTCCGATTAAGGCGGAGTTGATTTGTTATGATGTGAATGGGATTCATATTGTGTTTGGGGTGACGGAGGAGAAGCTGTTAAAGCTGTTTCATTTTTCGAGTGCGCCGTTTGATGCGGAGAATCTCTGCCGGAAGCCGGATGGGGTGTTTCCGGAGGAAGGGATGCGGGAGGCTCAGATTAAGGAGAGTTTTCAGCTGGTGCAGGTGAATTTCTCCGGTTATAACCGGCCGTATGAGAAGCATGGAAATAAGTATATTGTGACAGCACCGGGCTTTATGCTGAAGTTTGATTCGATTTCAGAAGAGAAAAATGAGAACGGGGATGTGCTCCGGATTGTACAGAAGGATACGGTGACCGGCGCGAAAGTAGAGTCTGTGATGCAGTTCTATGACGGACTTCCGGTTGCGAGAATGTACAATACGGTGACGAATGAAGGCAGCGAGGATCAGACGCTGGAATATATTTCGAGCTTCAGCTACTGGGGCATCGAAAAAGAGCAGAAAGAGGGCATTCCGGAGTTTATCAGCTCGGATGACAAGATGTCGATGATCGTGGTTCACAACGGCTGGCAGAAGGAGCTGACGGTGAAGAAATACCGTTTTGCAGACCTTGGCATGGCACAGACACAGCCGCATAATTATCAGAGAACATCAAAGACGATTGAGATTACGAACACAGGTAACTGGTCCGCGAAAGAATATATTCCGATGGGCTATATTGGAAACAGCGCAGCAGATTCCAGTCTGTTTTTCGAGATCGACCACAGCGGTTCCTGGCATTATGAGATTGGGGATCAGAACTGCCACTTCTATCTGGCAGTGAGCGGCCCGACAGAGATTCAGTCACACTGGTCCAAAAATCTGAAACCGGGCGACAGCTTTACAACCGTTCCGGTGGCTGTCGGTGTCGGTCATGATGATTTCGAGGAGGCAATTGGTGCCTTGACGAAGTACCGCAGAAAGATCCGCCGCCCGAACAAGGATAATGAAAATCTGCCGGTTATTTTTAATGATTATATGAACTGTCTGTTTGGGGATCCGACGACGGAGAAGGAGTTTCCGTTGGTGGATGCTGCCAAGGATGCTGGATGTGAGTATTTTGTCATCGATGCGGGCTGGTATGCGGACGGCAACTGGTGGGACAGTGTTGGTGAGTGGCAGGAGAGTAAGAAGCGGTTCCCGAATGGGGTGCGTGAGGTGACGGATTATATTCGGGAGAAGGGTATGATTCCTGGTGTATGGCTGGAGCTGGAGGTTATGGGTATTAACTGCAAGAAGGCTTCGATTCTGCCGGATGAGTGTTTCTTCCTGCGTCATGGAAAGCGTGTGTATGACAGAAGTCGTTATCAGCTTGATTTCCGTCATCCGCTGGTTATTGAGCATGTAACCGAAGTCATTGACCGTGTGGTAAGGGATTACGGTGTTGGCTATATCAAGATGGATTACAATATTGAGCCTGGTATTGGTACGGAAGTGGATGCGGACAGTTTTGGAGATGGTCTGCTGGAGCATGAGAGAGCGTATCTGGCATGGCTGGATGGTGTTTACAAAAAGTACCCGGATCTTGTGATTGAGAACTGCTCGAGCGGCGGGCTTCGAATGGACTATGCAATGCTGGCGAGAAACAGTATTCAGTCGACGAGTGATCAGGAAGATTACCGGAATTATGCGACGATCTCGGCGAATGCAGCGATCGGTGTGACACCGGAGCAGGCGGCGATTTGGTCGTATCCGCTGCGGGACGGCACCGAAGAGGAAGTTATTTTCAATATGGTCAATGCGCTGCTGCTTCGGATTCATCAGAGCGGTCACCTCGCAGAGATTTCGCCGGAGCGGTTTGATCTTGTGAAAGAGGGAATTGACTGCTACAAAGAGATCCGCAGCGGCATCAAGGACGGTGTTCCGTTCTGGCCGATGGGATGGGCGGACAATGAGGATAAACATCTCGCAGCCGGAATTCGCGTGCCGGGGGATGTGATTTATCTTGGTGTATGGAGACGCGGCGGAGAGGCTGATTTCACTGTTCCGCTTGACCGCGCATTCCCGGGGAAAGAGCTGGAAGTTACCTGTATTTATCCGAAAGCGTGCGGCGATGTCTTCCATTATGATGACTACACCAAAGAACTGAGTGTTCACTTTCCGGAGACATATATGG
>CAVBNJ010000011.1:0-20476 GCA_963596755.1 bacterium | reverse complement strand
CATATCTGGTGTTCCCATCCAATTTCGCGCTCATAGCACCGGACACCCTCCACCAGTTTTTTCACTTTTTCCTCTTTGCTGATCGGTCCTGTGGTAAAGCGGAGTTTATTTACGATGGTTCCATTTTCCCGCACCTCTGCGACCAGCATTTTTGTTCCGCCGATATCGACGGCAATACAGTTCCCCATATGTTTTACCTGTTTTCTTATTTTTCGTTTACATTATGAATCCATTTTCCGCTCCGCAGCCGCCATTCGCTTGTAAATACTTTAATGACCTGATCGCATTTCAGCGTTGCATACACGGCCATCACCGGCGCTTTCACGAGAAATGCCATCACAAAGCCCATCGGCACAGTAAATCCCCACAGGAAAATCAGATCGTTTGCCATCTGGAATTTTACATCTCCGCCCCCACGGAGAAGCCCCATCATATTCATCGACTGAAGTTCCATAAAGGGAAGAATAAATGCCATTACATACATCAGCTGCCGACAGTATGTCATCGTTTCTCCCTTGATGTGGTAAATTCCCGGAACCAGCGGTATCGCTGCCAGCGTAAGCGCACTGCATACCAGACCCATGAAAACAGCAATCCGTTGAAACGTCTTTTTCAGCGGCGGAATTTCCTCATATTTTTCTGCTCCAATGGTATTTCCGATGATGACGCATGCTGCCGCCGAGAGTCCCTGGCATAGTACACTCGTCAGCTGTGTGACGGAACCCGCTACACTGTTCGCAGAAACAACTTCGTTGCCAAGTCTGCCCAGCACGATTGCCTGTGCAGAAACACCGAGTCCCCAGAACATCTCATTGCAGATGACCGGAATACTGGTCGAAAAAAACACTTTTGCAAGTTTTCTGTCTACATGCAGCATTTTGTGCACGCGGATTCTGATTTTGTCCTCTTTCCGGTAAACATACCATACAATCAGAATGAATTCTCCGATGCGTGCAGCCAGTGTTGCAATCGCCGCTCCCGTTACCCCCAGGGCTGGAAATCCCAGATGCCCTTCAATCAGAAGATAGTTTCCGGAGATATTTAAAATCAGGCTGACAATCGCGGAATACAGGCAGATATTTACCGTTCGGACAGATCGGAGAACACCTGTGGTAATGTTGGTAATCGTGTAAAAAAAGTACGACCATACAATGACTCTTAAATATTCGCTTCCTATTCGAATGGTTTCCGCTTCCGGTGTATATATGCTCATCACCTGTTCTGGAAAGAAAATGACAACAACCATCAGAATCACGACAAACGCAAGTGCTGTGCGATAGGCATATGCCAGAACCTTATGAATCCGTTCGATATCTCCCTTCCCCCACGCCTGGGAAACCAGAACACTGGCCCCTGCTGCAATTCCCGGGACTGTCATCGCCACAAGAAAGAAAATCTGGTTTGCCTGAGATACTCCTGCCAGCGCAACAGTGCCAAGTTTTCCCACCATAACAGTGTCTACCAAATTAACCAGAAATCCCAGCATGCTCTGCAGACCAAGCGGCACGGCGATGGCAAGAATATTCTGGAAGAGCAATCGGGAATCTTTTTTCATCTTGACTTTTCCTCCATCTGACGTTCCTGTTTCTCTCAGATCACGGAACCGTCCAGTTTGACCTGCTTTTTCAGAACAGGCCGGGAAACCTGTTTTTTCTTCCCGGCCCGCTTTACCTTTTTCCTGCTTTTGTTTAATTTCCATCCGGACGGAACAGTTTCTCTGCTTCCTGTAATCTTGGAGTCATCCATTCTGCCAGAGAATCTACATTCATAGCATCGAGCTGATCGATGAATTCCTGATAATTCGCATCAAACTCTGCATCATCTGCGGAAAGAATGACTTTTGCCTGGCCCGTCTTGATGTAGTCTGTCATCTTGTTTTCCAGAACCTTCCAGTCGCCGTCAGATTCTTTCGGAGCTGCATATACAAACCACTCCTCATTGTCATACGTTTCACGAATTGCATCGTTGCTTTCCTGATACTGCTCCGGCTGAACTGCACAACGGGACTCTGCTTCCAGAATTTTGGAACCGCCGAAGTAGAAGTTAGTATTGTACAGATCTGTGTTGGTATTGTCATCAATCGATTTCTGCCAGTCCTCGCTGAACTCCGGCAGACCTTTGTCATTTAATGTATAATCGATGCCCTCACGTCCCCACTGTGTCAGTTTCTGGCCTTCATCCGAAAACAGGAACTGCATCAGACGAATGGATGCCTCCGGGTTTTTGTTGTTTTTGGTAATAAAGGTTCCGCACCAGCCAATCTCAGAGTTGATCAGTTTATCATCCGAGAGCGGTTTCATCTGATAAATCTCTGCATCTGGCTCAATATCCTTCAGTCCTGTCAGAATATCTGAAGCAGTTCCCTGTGTATTTCCAACTCTTGCAAAGGCTTTTCCACTGGACATTGCTGCCTGTGCATCCGCAGACTCCCAGGAGAAGTTATCAGCGTTGATATAGCCTTTCTGATACAGATCGTTGCAGTATTTCAGATATTTTTTAAACGCTTCTGTTTTGGCTGTGATGGAATAGGTTCCATCATCATTTAACGCATAATTCTGTAAAGTACAGCCATTATAGGTTTTGAATGGATCCAGCGTCCAGGTTGTCACGGCAAATACAAGCGGTGTCACATCCGGCCATTTCTGTTTGACAGCCTCAAATACATCTTCCAGTTCATCCAGATTGGTCGGCTCGTCCATACCCAGCTCATCCAGCATATCTTTTCGATAGTCGATGCTTGCAACCATCGGAACGGCCCTCGTATTCTGCCAGTCCTCATTCGAGGATGCATGAGAAAATACAAAGTAATAATGGTCGTCCGGTGAGAATGCTTTTGCGTTGACGATATGAGAATTGTCTACATCCCAGTCTACGTTGTATTTGTCGATCAACTCATCATACGAATAACTGATATCCGGGTCGGATAAGGTATCGAGCATCTGGCTTGTGAAAACGAGATCCGGAAGTTCTCCGGAAGAAGCCATAACGCCAAGCTGTGTGTAATCCGTTGCTTTTGTCGGCACGAGACGAATACCGGTCCGCTTTGTAATCTCATCTGGAATAACACCCGTAAAGCTTTCCGTACTGTACCAGGTATGATTTAAAAATACGGTAAGTTCAATCGGATCATCTGGATCACCAATCATCCACGGGTTATCCGGGTCAACCGTTGTGGTTGATCCTGTTGTACCTTCGGTTTCCGAACCAGATTTACCATCCGTACTCTGTCCGTCCGAACCGCATCCTGCCATACTGCCTGCTGCCAGAATTGCCGCAAGGCATGCTGCTGTGATTTTTTTCATCTCTTTCATTCGCTTTTCTCTCCTTTACTTAAAATAGATGAATCGTTATCTACACCTGTCCTAAAACAGGTCATAGTTCTTATGATTTCACTGCTCCGACTGTCATTCCAGTAACAAAATACCGTTGAAAAAACGGATAGATACAAAGAATTGGAACGACCGCCACAACCATCGCTGCAAGCTGAATGGACAGTGTTGTCGTCTTTGCTGCTGCCTGCATCGCCGCATCTGCTGCATTTCCCGAAGCCCGGGAACTGTTGATGACAGAAATCATCAAATATCCTACCGTACGAAGTCCTTTATTGTTCGGAATAAAGAATGCGGACTCATACCAGGAGTTCCAGTGGCCGACTGCTGTAAAGATGGAAATCGTCGCCATCAGCGGTTTACAGATCGGAAGGATAATCTTTCGGAAGATCGTGAATTCACCTGCTCCGTCCAGCCTTGCCGACTCACGGAGTTCTTTTGGAATATCCTGGAAGAACGATACCGCGACAATCAGGTAAAACAGGCTCAGACATCCCGATACCACATATACCCAGAACGTATTTAACAAATGCAGGGTACGAAGCAGAATGTAATATGGAATGACTCCGCCGGAAAAATACATGGCAAAAATAAAAATACTGTAATAAACTTTCCGGAATACCAGTTCCTGAAAACTCAGGCCGTAACTTACAATCAGGGTAAAAAATACGGTCATGAAGGTTCCAAGCACCGTACGTGCCAGGGTAACTGCAAATGCCTGTCCCCACTGTCCATCGCGGAACAGCTTTGCATAATTTTCAAGTGTAAACATCCTCGGCAGCAGATAAATTCCGCCGCGCTGGGCATCCAGTCCCTCATTGAAGGACATGATGACTGCCAGATAAAACGGGTAGATGCAGATCAGAACCATGATGATCATGACAATCGCTACAAAAATATCAAATCCGATGTCTCCCTTACTTCTTTTTCTATGTTTTTTCTTTTCCATACGTTCACCTCAACTAGAATAATCCGTTTCCGGAAACTCGTTTTGATATAAAGTTGCTGATGAAAACCAGCGTTACAGAAATTACCGACTGGAACATGCCGACGGCAGTCGCGTAGGAATATCGTCCGTTGGAAAGTCCTGTTCTCATAACATAAGTCTGAATGATATCCGACACTTCCATATTTCCCTGATTTCCAAGCAGATAGCACTGTTCAAAGTTGGAACCGCTGAGTCCTCCGCCGAGCAGGTTGCCAAGTGCCATGATTAAAACCACCGTGATCGTTCCTGCGATGCAGGGAAGTGTAATGTAGCGGATCCGCTGTATACGGGTTGCCCCGTCCATCTCGGCCGCCTCATACAGTGATGGATCAATTCCGGTAATCGCTGCAAGAAATACGATTGCCCACCAGCCGGTATCTTTCCAGATTGCCGTCAGGACCGCCATTGCGGTAAAATACTTTGGACTGGTCAGAATTTCCAGCGGCTGTTTTGTCAGATGCAGCGCCATCAGTACATTGTTGATGACTCCCGTGTCCGATGCCAGGATTCGAAGCATGCCTGCCACAATAACCCAGGAAATAAAGTATGGAAGATAGCTCACTGTCTGGATAAACTTTTTCGCTGCCTTGTTCCGTACCTCATTTAAAAGCACAGCGAACAGGATCGGAATGGGAAAGCTGAAGATCAGCTTCAGGATACTGAGTACCAGCGTGTTCCGCATCAGCTCCGGGAATTTGTATTCCGTAAAAAACTCTTTGAAATACTTCAGACCCACCCACTGACTCGTAAACATTCCTTTCAAGCCGCCGGTAATCTTATAATCCTTGAAGCCGATAATCAACCCCACCATCGGAGCATAATTGAAAATCAACACATAGACGACTCCCAGCAGAACGAACATCTGCAGATACCGCTGTTTCCAGAACACTTGCCAGACACTCTCTTTGTTCTTTTTCTTCCCTTCTTTCATGTTGTACCTTCTTTCTCAGATTTCCGCAGCCTGTTCCGTTTCGGCTGCGGTACTTCTTTTTGATACTTAAAGAATACAGGATTTGTTTTTATTCTTACACTGTCCGATTTTTATATTTTATGTCATTTCTTGCTGTTTCCTGTCGTTTTTTCTCTTCTCTTTCTTGCAATTTTCACAAATTACAGCTATTCGCAAGCAATAAAAAGCTCCGCGTCAGAATTTTTTTCTCACGCAGAGCCTTTTCTTTGTATTTCTTTATTCTATTTTATTTTCTCCATTTCGAAGCTGCTGAGGAGTGATTCCAAGCTTATTTTTAATCAGCCGATACAACTGTCGTTCTGTTTTATATCCCACTTTCCCGGCAATGTCCTGCACCGAAATGTAGGGCTCGTACAGCAGCATGTAAATTGCCTGCTGCAGCCGCATTTCATTTACAATCTCAAGAAATGTCGTATTCCATTCTTTTTTAAAGAGACTGCTCAGGTAACTTTCTGTTTTTCCTGTGTATTCTGCCAGCATCGAAAGCGAAATGACATCCTGATAATTTTCCCGGATAAACTGAACACTTCTCTGCAGCGGTCCCGGAATCTGACCTTCCTTCAAATGCGGAAAATAGCATTCATACTCCTTCAAAAGATCCGGCTCTTTCTTTCCCTCATCTTCCAGTTCTCTGGCAATCCGGCAGATGTCCCGCCGCAGTTCTTCCTTATCCACCGGTTTCAGCAGATAGTCTGCCGCATCCAGACGAAGCGCCCGTCTTGCATATTCGAACTTATCATAGCCGGACAAAATCATAAAATGACGGCACCAGCCTTTATTCTTTGCCTTTTCAACCAGATCCAGACCAGACATGCCCGGCATTTCTACATCCGTAATCATCAGATCCACGGGATTTTCTTCCAGCAGCAGCGCCGCCTGCTCTCCGCTCATCGCCGTCTGCACCTCGCAGGACAGATCTTCAATTTTCCCGATTACCGCTTTCAGCCCCATCAGAATCAGACGTTCATCATCTACGATCAGTATTTTCATTGCCATTTCGCTCCGCCCCCTTTGGATACATATTGATTTTCAGCCGTACACAGCAGCCCTGCTCCAGCTGTTCCACAAAAAGCCCGGAACCACGGCCGCACAGCAGCTGAATGCGCTCATTGACATTATACAGTCCTACGGAAGTGCTCTCTTTTTCTTCGGTTTCCTCCGCTTTTCCGGCAAGCCGCTGGTTGATCTCTTCCAGGCGCTCTGTTGAGATTCCCGCCCCGTTGTCCTCTACATCGATAATCACATATCCATTCTCACACCATGCATGAACATGAACCCAGAGTACGCGGTCCTGATAACGGAAAGCATGCTTAAAACAGTTTTCCACCACAGGCTGCATCATACAGTATGGACATTCCACTTCCGCACAGGTCGGTTCCATTTCCACCTGATACTCAAAATCATCCCGCATTCGGTAGGAATATAATTTCAGATAATCCTCTGCATGCTGGATCTCTTTTTCTACTGTAATCATTTTTCGTTGATACGACAGGTTGTAGCGGAGAATTTTTCCAAATAAATTCATCATCCTTGATGCCTTTTCATTTTCTCCGAGTTCTACCAGCATATCAATATTTTCCAGTGTATTATACAGAAAATGCGGCTGAATCTGTGACTGCATCGCATAATAACGGGCGTGATTTGCAAGGCGTACTTTCTGGATGACTTCCTCATTCAGTGCATTAACGCGGCTTGCGGTTTCATTATAACTGTGGATCATCGCACCAATTTCATCCCGGCTGCCGTTTTCCTGATACAGTTCCATCTTTTTTCCTTCTGACTTCTGCATATGTTCGGAAAAACGCGTGATCCGCTTTGTAATGGAAATATAGAAGATATAATAGACAATAGAAAAGAATGCAAACAGCAACAGCGCTGCAATTACACCATTCCACAGCGAAGCGTTTCCCAGCACGGACAAATTTGGATAATAGTAATCCATTGTTACATCCAGTTCATCCAGTTTTCTCGAGGCATGATTTTGAAACACTGTGTTCTCTTCTGGTGCTTCACATAAATATACAGCTCCGTCTTTCTCACAGACCCGCCAGGTCTGCTCTCCATACGTCAGTAACAGCAGTTCTTTATCTCCTACAAAACGCATGGTTCCGAACAGCGTATTAAAATCACAGTCGACTTCCACATAGCCGATCCCGTGAAATCCATTCACGTTATACAACTCCTGATAAATCCGACACGCTGTGTTCTCTTCTTCCGTTTCAAACACAAGTTGTTTGGAAGTATACTTCATCGGAAGGTTCTGGTCCAGCTCCTCATTTTCCTCTGCATTTAAAACATACCGAGGATCGTTGCTTTCTTTTGCTTTGCTGCGCCATACACAGATATTGGTAAATGCCGGATTGGCCGTTTTGATCTGGTCAAATGCCGGTTTTACGTATTGCAGCCACATCTGCACACCTTCTCCGGTAGTCAGATCATAGCTGATGACGTATTGCAAAAACATGGAATTGTACTGAAACGAATTCCGGCAGTATTCCACCTGTGATGAAACATGATCAACAGCAAGGCATGCCTGTTCCAACACTTCTGCCTTGCTTTTGTCATATTCTCCATCCAGCCTTTTTACCAGCGTGCCAACATAAAACGCCCCCATGATGGCCGCCGGAATACATAAAAGCATAATATAAAAAAACATCATCTTGCGGAACAACGGCATATCCCGCAGTTTATCCCCAAATTTCTTTTTCCACCTTCTCATACGATTTTACTCGAACACGTTACTGTATAAAATCCGCATACTCCGCCCTGCTGACCTTCTTCAGGTCTTCCGGCGCCATGCACAGTGTCGTTCCGATTCTTCCCCCGCTCACATAAACCTTATCAAAGTTCGCCGCGCATTCCTGAATGACCGTCGGATACTGTTTTTTCATTCCGATCGGGCTGCAGCCGCCGCGTACATATCCGCTGACTGCGGTGATATCTTTGACATGGATCATCTCGATGGATTTTTCTCCTACGGCTTTTGCCGCTTTTTTCAAATCCACTTCCTCTGCAATTGGAAGAACCAGCACATAATACTGTTTGCTTTTTCCCTGCGCGACCAGCGTTTTAAAGGACTGCTCCACCGGCGCGCCGGTTTTTTCAGCGGTGTGGAGACCGTCGATAAATTCATCACATTCATATTGAAGAACTTCGTATTTGATTTTCTGGCGGTCCAGAATCCGCATTGCGTTTGTTTTGATTTCTTTTTCTTTTGCCATTATTTTCTCTCCGGTGCTCCCTGCAGTGCATACAGTTCTTTTTTGAGCTGTTTGATTTCTTTTTTCATCTCAATATTTTTCTGTTTCAGGCGCACAACAGCGTCTCCGGCTTCTTCCGGTTTTACGGAAAGCAGGCGGGCGATTCCCAGTGTGTTGATGTGCTTTAAGCAGTAATCTGCATACGCTTTTTCACCGCTCAGCATCGTCACGCGGACGCCGCCTTTGTATTTCTGCGCACTCAAGATTTTGATCAGACGGATTTCTCCTGTCTTTGCGACGTGGGTTCCGCAGCAGGCACATGTATCATAGCCCTCGATGGTCACGATCCGAACCTGGCCTTCGATTTCTTTTTTGCTTCGATAGTCCATGGTTTCCAGTTCTTCCTTCGACGGATAGCTTACGGTAACCGGCACATTTCGAAGAACGGCCTCGTTTGCCTCCTGCTCCACATCGTAAAGCTGCTCCTCGGTCAGAATGCCGTCAAAATCAACGGTGACAACATCACTTCCCATATGAAATCCGACGTTGTTAAAACCGTAAATCCGATGCACAATGCCCGATACGAGGTGCTCCCCGCAGTGATTCTGCATATTGGAAAAACGCTTCTCAAAGTCAAGTTTTCCAACTACCGTTTTGCCCGGCTCAAGCGGTGCTTCCACGGTATGCCAGATCTCCCCGTCGATCTCCTGCACATCCGTTACCGGAATGCCGTCCAGTGTTCCCTCATCTGCCGGCTGTCCGCCGCCCTCTGGGAAAAATGCGGTCTGATTTAAAAGGACGCGGTACATGCCGCCCTCGCAGACACTTCTCTCTACGGTTGCCTCAAATTCTCCCAGGTACGCATCCTGATCAAATAATCTTGTTGTGCTCATACTTTTTCCTCTTTTCTGTCTATTCGTTTACGATGTCAATCTGGCACATTTTCATAGCTTCCAGTGCATTTTTATGACTCTGCGGCGTTACGCCCGCACATGCGGATGCATCGACCAAAATCGGCACCTCAGGGTAAAATGCTTTCAGCAGCATGGCATTCGAAATGACGCAGATATCCGTGCAGAGTCCAATCAGTTCGATGGATTCCGGCACGCCGCCCGCCAGTTTTTCGATCTCCTCCGGCAGATTTTTTGCGCCGAATGTGATTTTATTCATCACAACTGCCTGCTTTTTCTCTGCCATTTTCTGAATTTTATCCTGCAGTGCATGACCCTTCGTTCCCTCGATACAGTGCTCTACCGGAAGTTTTCTGCCCTCAGATGTTTCCAGATAATCCGCAAAATGGGTATCTCTGGTGCAGATAATGGCGCCGTCAAACGACTTCATCACTTCTGCAGCGCGGTCAACAATTCCGACCGCCTCTTTTGTGCCAAGGCTCCCGTCGATAAAATCGTTCTGCATATCTACTACAATTAATACTTTCATCGTTTTCTCCCTTCTGGGATATTTTTTATAAATGCTGCATCCAGTTCAGTGCAAGGGAAATCCAGCTCTGGCACTCTTCGCGTACGGCATTCTGATATTCATAGCTCTGTGTCTCCTCCGTTGCAAGGCTGAGGCCGTGGCCGCCGACCGGATAAATATGCATTTCCACTGGAATGTTCAGCGCATGCAGTGCCGTAAAGAACATAATTGAGTTTTCTACCGGCACGCAGTCATCCGGCGCGGTGTGCCACAGGAAGGTCTTCGGTGTGTCGAGGCTGACCTGATTTTCCAGAGACATCTCGTCCACCAGTTCATCATACTGATCACCCAGAAGATTTTTGAAGGAGTCGCGGTGTGCCTTCGGGCCGGAGGTGATGACCGGGTAGGATAACAGCAGGCCGTTCGGGCGAAGCTGCTCTGCGTCTACGCCAAGTTCTTCGGCAAGAAATGTTTTCTTTTTCCAGAATACACCGTAAGACGCTGCCAGATGGCCGCCGGCGGAAAATCCTGCTACTACTACTTTGTTCGGATCAATGTGATACTCTGCCGCATGCTTGCGCAGATGTGCAACGGTCCATGCAAGCTGACGCAGTGCCGTCGGATAATGTGCTGCCGGCGCAATGCTGTAATGCAGAACAACTGCGTGATAACCGGCCCCGATAAATTTCATCGCAATCGGCTCTGCCTCACGCTCCGAAACCCATCCATATCCGCCGCCCGGGCAGATCACAACAACCGGACGCACGCGGTCCGGCGCAATTTCATGTGAGTTGTCCAGAAAATACGTATATAATTTTCCAGTTTCTTCTGTATCTTTTACTTTAACATCCAATACCTGATAATTCATAATGTATCCCTTCCCCCAGTTTCTCCGGGCACGGCCGCAGCCGTCAATTTTTACTCTGTTGTCATTATACCGTATCGGTGTAAAATATCAAGCGTATCGCGCCAGTCACTTTTTTTCTTTTCAAATTCACTTCCTCATAGTATAATAATTTTAAATTTGCATGTTTTCCGAGCGGCAAAAAATATTACACAAAGGAGTATTACCATTATGGATTCCAATCTTATTGTCCTTACCGATCAGGACGGAAATTCTGTCCGTTTTGAGCTTCTGGATATCGTAGAATACAAGGAGGATGAATACGCCGTTCTCTACCCGGCCGACGGCGGCGATGACGAGCCGGTGCACATTCTGCGCATCATTTCCGAAAACCTCGACGTCAACGAAGCCGAGTTCGAAGGCCTCGATGACGACGAACTGATCGACACCGTTTACCAGATCTTCCGCGAACGCAACGATCTGGACGACTGATCCTGACACAAAAAAAGCAGCATTTTTACTTCACACGCGGTTGTAAAATGCTGCTCTTTTTTGTTCCTGACTTTTCGATTATTATTTTCTAAAATATCCGCCGTCTCATAACATCCCAATAGCCATTAGGCCTACGAGCAATGGACTAATTTATCTTTCTCAGGGACACGTTGAGGGACATTCTGAGGGACATTCCGAGGGACATTGGAGTCACCTTGGAATTTATAACCAACAATAACTTTTCCAAATCCCTGCTTTTTGTTTCATATAGTCTAATTTACAATTTATACTGCATAAAATTCCCATTGTGCACAAATCCAAAATCTGTATACAATTTCACTCCCATATCGGATGCTGTGATCTGTATTGTTCCGCATCCATATTTTTTTGCATCTTTTATCACACGGGACAGCAGTTCTCTTGCAATACCTCTTCTTCGATATGCCGGGTCTGTAAACATGCTGGACAGTAGGCCAATTCTGCCGCTCGGACATCCGAAGTATGGCGGTTTTTCTACAAATGACATTCCACTTGTTGCGATGATGTTCTCTCCGTCAACAGCAAGCCAGGATACAAAAGTACCGTCTGCCATATGGCGTTCATAATAATCTTTTAACGCAGGTGCTAAATCAATTTCTTCTTTTGCTCCTTCTTCACGAAGTTGATGGATTCTCATCTGAATGAAAAGATCAAGTTTATTTTGGGTAAGTCTTTTATATTCGATTGCCATTTTCATTTTCCTTTTGAATACTACTCTTCCATATTTTCAAACTCGCTCCGATGTTCCCTGAAAAATTCATAATACGTTTTAACATTCCCCAGTTCTGTCCACTTCTTAACATCTACCGGGTCTTCATCGAGATCGTATATTTTCGCACCTTTCGTTGCCAGCAAAAACGGCGAATGGGTTGCTATAATAAACTGACAGCCGTAAAACCTTGCGCTGTCCGCCAGAAAACGCTGCAGTTCGATCTGTTTTTCTGAACTCAGGCTGTTTTCCGGCTCGTCGAGAAGGTACAACGCGTTTTCTTTGATTTTATCCTGAAAATATAAAAATGCACTCTCTCCATTACTGTGCTCCCGCACATTTCCCATGAGATTTCTTCTGATATATTCCGACTGTGTCCTGCTCCTGGCAAGATTTACTTTTTTCAGTCTTTCATAATCATCCAGAGATTTCATTGTAAATTTACTGTATTTTGATTCCAGATAATCTGTGAACAGTTCCTCTCTTTTCGTGTCAATCCCCTGGTTGATGCAGCGAAGATTCAGCATAAAATCAAATACATCATCACTTGTTATCATACAGCTTGGCTCCGGAATTGGATGTTCTGTTTCAAATTCGCACATCTCGAGATAGTCCTCATAGAAACTGGATCTGTTGTAAAGGGTATCGCGATGCAGCCCCAGTTTTTCGCAGATGACGTTTAGAGCAGTTGATTTCCCGCTGCCGTTTCCTCCATATAATATCGTAACCGGTTCGAAATCGAGCCGCCGCAGATGATGCATTGACAATACACCGAATGGATAAAACGAGTTGTAACAGGTACGCCTTATGTCATTCAGAAACAATTCTTCTCTTAATTCATCCGCAAATTGAAAAGTTGAAAGATACATGTTTGTCCTCGCCTGCATTTTCAAAATTTAAAAAGTTTATTCTTTATTCTCTCACATCCAGCACCTGCACATACGGATCCTCTTTTGTGCATGGTTTCCAGTCGTCTGCTCCCTCCCCGTTCGGATTTCCGGTTTTCATGAAATTGGTCCAGTCGTCCATCATTTCTTTGCTGAGAGCGTAGTCGCCTTCTGTTTTCGGGCGCCAGCTTCGCCCGAGGGTTCCAAACATGTACCAGAGTTCGGAGGAATGGAAGGCTCCGGCATCATCGCCTAACAGGGAGCGGGTGAAATAGTAAACGTATGCCGGTTTTCTTCCGAGTTTTTCCAGTGCGAGGCTCCAGTTGATACAGCCTTTGTAGATTCCGCCGTGCTCTCCTTTTTCTTTCATCTCCGGGAAGACGCCGATGTCGTCTGCGGTTGATCCGAGCATGTACGGGATGTCTTTGATTTTTCCTTCAGTCACTGCCTCGTTATAGCCACAGGTCAGCAGGTAATTGTCGATGTTCGGCACAAAGCTCAGCATTCTCGATGGATTTAATCTGCCGAATTCTTCCTGCAGCTCCACGATTTTCTCTGCCGGAACCGCACGCAGTTCTTCCAGTGTTTTTGCTCCGGAAAGCTCCACAAATTCCTGGCCGATCGTCTCTGCCTCAGAAAGCGGCATGTCGCGGTTCAGTCCGGTGTCGTAGCCGCCGGCGCTCTGGAAAATGGCTTTGCTGATCCAGTTTTCGGTCAATGGAGAGCTGACGAGTGTCTGTACGCTCATGCAGCCTGCGGACTGGCCGAATACGGTGATGTTTTCCGGATCTCCGCCGAATGCTGCGATATTTTCTTTTACCCATTTCAGCGCCGCGATCTGATCGAGAATTGCGTAGTTTCCGCTTCTTCCGACACCGCTCTCCTCGGAAAGCCACGGATGTGCCAGAAATCCGAAAGCACCGAGACGGTAATTAATCGTAACAAGAATCACACCGCGCTCGCAGTAAGCTGCGCCGTCAAATTCGGATTCGTGGCTGAAGCCGTGCAGAAACGCACCACCGTGAATCCAGAAAGCGACAGGCAGTTTTTCGTCTGCTGCATCTGCCGGTGTCCAGATATTTAAATACAGACAGTCCTCACTCTGATTCATGCCGAATTCCGGATCGAGATAAAATTCTTTTCCATAAAAAGAATCCGGCTCATGCTCAGTCTGCGGGCAGACGCATCCGAAATGATCCGCCTCGTAAACACCCTCCCAGCACTCCGGCTCTTCCGGCGGGCAGAACCGCTTTTCGCCTACCGGAGGCTTTGCGTACGGGACACCGCGGAATACGGTGTAACCATCTTTCTGTACACCATGAATCTGTCCATATTTTGTCTTTGTCTCTGTGATTGCCATAAGTAAAAATCCCCTTTCCATTTCTTATAACTGTGATAAAAACCCTCATACAAATTTAGTATAGCAAATCTTTTTCTCCTCTTCCATATGCACAATTCCGAAGAATACCACTTGATTTTGTGACTATTGATTACTGGCCATCACATTTAGAAAACAGACATCACATTTATTAGCGAACAAAAATAATTATATTCTATTTATAAGATTATCTTATCATTAATAACAAAAACCTTTCATGACTAACCTGATTTACTTTGACCGATTTTGGTGCTACACTTTTCTTTGCTTTAAAACGACATATTTCACAGTGAGGAGGAGTAGTTAGTATGAAAGCCATTTTAACAGATCTTCTGGCGATCATCGGCGTTGTGCTGAATGGTCTGCCGCAGGGTCTTCTTGCTCTGACGTTTGGATTTGCATCGGTTCCGACGGCGCTGGCATTCTTTGTTGGTGCGGTGGGCAACACGATTACGCAGAGCGTAGCACCGATTTCCTTCCAGGCGGAGACGATCACTTACGCCGGAACGGCTGGAAAAAATCGTTCCGAACGCTGTACGATGATTTTCATCGGCGGTGTCATTATGGCGCTGATCGGAGCGTTTGGACTGCTGACAAAGATTGTAAATTTTGTAGGTGAAGATGTTGCCTACGGAATGATGGCCGGTGTCGGTATCATTCTGGTAAAGGCTGCAATCGATATGATCAAGAGTGATGCGATTTCCGGAGGCGTTTCCCTGGCCGCAGCACTTATCACCTATTATTTTACGAAAGACAGCGCCAATACCCTGGTTTATACCATCGTCATTTCTGTTGTTGCATCCTGCATTGCCAACGTATTTTTCAACAAAGAAAAATCCAGCATTGTAGTAGAGGATGACAAATTCATCCGCCAGAAATTTACGATCAACGCAAACGTCATTCTCGGCGCACTCGGCATGGTCTGCCTGAACATTGGTTCCAACATTTCCTTCGGCGGAATCACCGCAGGAATGGCAACCGGCGGAAATTACAACGTTGATAATCTGACCGTAATTTCTTCCCTGGCTGATATGTTTTCTTCCTTCTTCGGAGGCGCCCCGGTTGAGGCAATCATTTCCGCAACCGCCAATGCACCGCACGCCGTATGGGCCGGTGTTATCATGATGGTTGTGATCGGCGTGATCCTGCTGCTGAAACTGCTTCCGAAAATCGGAAAATTCGTTCCGTCATCTTCGATCGCAGGTTTCCTGTTTGTACTTGGTATCTTTAAAACCGTTGTACTGGATGCACCGTCTGCTTTCGCTGTCAATGCGGCAGTCGGCGGAACCACAATGGTTGTCACTGCAGTAACCAACCCATTCCTTGGAATGCTGGCCGGTGTTGCTGCAAAACTGCTTGGATTATAAGTTCATTTACATAAGAGGGACGTATTATGAAAGAATATAGCATGGAACTTTGCGGAGTCAAAAGAACACTCCCATTTATTCCGATCAGCGAGGATATGGCATTTGCAAGTTTTGTTGTCCTCGGTGACACCGAGCTGGTAAGCGCATGCGCGCCGGAACTGGCTGCCAAAATCGGCGATGTGGATGCGATTGTCACCGCAGAAGCAAAAGGAATTGCCCTGGCGTATGAAGTAAGCAGAAAGCTGGGTCATAAAGAATTTATTGTCGCACGAAAAAGCACGAAATCTTACATGAAAGATGTGGTTTCTGCATCCGTTCATTCGATTACAACGGCAGGCGAGCAGCATCTGTATCTCGATGGAAAAGACGCAGATAAAATCCGCGGCAAACGTGTCTGCCTGCTGGATGATGTTATTTCTACCGGCGAGTCCCTGCACGCACTGGAATGCCTGATGGCGAATGCCGGTGCGGAGGTTGTAAAAAAAGCAGCAATCCTTGCTGAGGGAGATGCCGCAGACCGAAAAGATATTGTATTTCTGCAGAAGCTTCCGTTATTTAAAAAGACGGGCGACGGGGAGTACGAAGTCATCGAATAATTGATCAGACAATCCTTCTAATGCATATAGAGAAAACGAAAACAGCGCTGTTCCGAATTTTGCCATGAGTTCGGGCAGCGCTGTTTTTTCGCGTTTCTGTTAAAAGAGATGCAGGAGCACCATATAGGAAATCGTTCCGAGCAGGATCGAAATGAGTGTCTGGTGCTTCCACTTATAGGTAAGGAAGACAACGGCCGCAGCGAGCAGTTTCGGGACTGCAGCGGAGATGCCGCCGGATGGAATATCTTTCATACAGTAAACGATCAATACTGCCATAATCGCCGACGGCAGTGCCTGTCCGAGACGCTCAAGCGAAGCGGGCATTTTGCGGTTTCCGGAGAATGCAAGAAACGGAAGTGCGCGGAGCCCGAACGTGATCACGGCAGAAACGACAACGGCGGTCAGAAAATAAGAAGTTGTCATGCGAGGTTCTCCTTTCTCTGGAACAGAAGTAAAAGGGCGGACACGATCAGCAGCGCCGGGAGCATGAAGCGGTTTTCGCCGAAGATCAGCAGACAGACCACGCCGATGCCAAGACCGGTGAGCGCCGGAGTGTGCTTCTTCGCTTTTTCCCACTGGTCAATGAAAATGATGAGGAAAAGTGCCGTCATACAGAAATCGATGCCCGTCAGGTCAAACGGAATAATCTGCCCGAGGATGCCGCCAATGACGGAACCTATCATCCAATAGCATCGGCTGAACAGAGCAACGAGGAACATGGTGTCCTCTTTTTCTTTTTTCGGAAGATCCAGCGTACAGTTTACGGCGTATGTCTCGTCGGTCATCGTGTGGATCATGTACAGCCTGCGGCGTCCCATCTGTTTAAACTCTTTCAGGAAAGTAAGGCTGTAAAAACTCTGGCGGCTGTTCATCAAAAGTGCCGTCAGAGCGATTGTGATCAGCGATGCGCCGCTCGAAAGAAACGTGATCAGAACGAACTGGAACGCGCCCGTGTAAACCGTCAGACTCACCAGAAGCGAATCATACCAGGGAAAACCGGCGGACGCCATCATCATACCGTAGGCCATGCTGACGAAAACGTAGCTGCAGAAAATCGGGATGGATTTTACGAAAGCCGTTTTTAATGTAGTAGAAGAAAATTGTTTCATAAATAAAATATCCTCACGTAAAAATGGGTTTTGAAAATTAAATTTATCATACTATCTATAGCCTAGTGAGTCAATAGGAATACAGAAAAATAAAATTCTCGCTAAACAAAAAACGGGGGACTTTCATCACCCGCTTTTTCCCGAATTCCAATCTTAAAACATCCCATTCGCAACAAACAGAAAAATCATCCCCGCCAGAAACAGCACTTCCAGTACGCCTCCCAACACCGTAACGATCTTCCCGGTCTTTTCTTTCCAGATCTTATTCATCACCAGATACACCAGAATTCCCAGCACTGCTCCGAGCGTATTGTCGATGATGTCTGTGATATCGCTCGCCCCGATCGAAAAAATATACTGTATCACTTCAAAAACCAGGCTCACGCCGGATGCGAGCAGAATGCGGTTCTGAATCTCGCTGTCCGGATAGAAAATAGACATGCAGAGACCAAACGGCAGGAACAGCAGAATATTTGCTACGATCTCACGGATCTGCACTTTCCCGTTCACAATCATCGACTCCGCATACGGAATCAGATTAATCCCCCGCAGGTGCGGAATTTCTTCCGGGCGCAGGGCGAATTTGAATAGAATGCACCACACAAGCAGCGCCAGATAAATGCCGAATACGACAAGTAATGCTTTTGATTTTTTCTCGTTTTTCCAAGTCATCTTTTTTCCCCTCTCATCTTCACTTGATAAGAGGATTCTACCAGACCATTCTTAGGATTCCGCTCACCTTTTCCAAAGAAATCCCGATAGATTTCCTAAGATTTTCTGAAGTCCGGACTCTTTGACAGACAGGAAAAGAGGAGGCTGTGCAAAGAAACGCAGCCTCCTCTTTCGATCTCTTTATTCTTTATTTCTTAATCTCATATCCGCAATACTGCATAACCAGCTCGCAGAACATCGCATTTGCCCATGAGAACCACTCTCTGGTGTAAACAGTCGGGTCGTCTACGAAGACACCTTCGTGCATCAGTCCTGTGCCGCCGTCGGTTGCCATCAGTTCGTGGATCATCTGATGTTTTTCCTCTTTTGTCTTGGCGGTCAGTCCCTCGATGGCTTTTGAGATGTGCCATACGTAGCGTGCCGGTGTGTGCGGGCTTCCGATTCCGGAAAGTTTTGTTCCGGCATAGTAGAACGGGTTTGCCTCGCTCAGGATCAGTTTTCTGGTGTTGTCCGCTACTTCCTGGCTCTTTGGCTCATAGCCGAGATAGCTCATTGCCAGAAGGCTCGGTACATTGGCATCGTCCATCAGGTTGAACTCGCCGAAGCCGTCTACCTCGTAAGCGTAAACATCACCAAGTCCCCAGATATGGGTGGTGCCGTAAGTCTCGATCGCGTCTTTTACGGTCTTTGCCATCTCTTCTGCTTTCTTTGCGATCTCTTCTTTTCCGCCGACGAAATCTGCGATCTCTTTCAGATAGTTCAGAACAACAACCGCAAACATATTGGACGGAATCAGATAACCGTAACGGCAGGAGTCATCGCTTGGACGGAAACCGGACCAGATCAGGCCGATGCCGGATTTTACCAGCGCACCTTTTCCGTCGCGGGAAAGGGTATCGGTGTAAGAGCAGTTCTTACGGATGAAGCTGTACGGGGATTTCTCCTCATGGTTCATCTCAGTCTCGAATACGGTCAGGATCTTGTCTACGCCTTCCCAGAAATTCTCGTCGAACTGATCGGTTCTTCCGGTGTTCTTCCAGAACAGGTAGGAGAACTGCAGCGGATAGCAGAGGGAGTCGATCTCGTATTTTCTCTCCCAGATCCACGGACCCATATCGGTCTCGTCTTTCTCCCAGCAGTTGCCGTTCGGTCCTTCATTGAATGCATTTGCATATGGATCGATGTTGATGCACATGAACTGACGGCGGATCAGGCCTGCGATCAGGTCTGCCAGCTCCGGATCGTTCTGTGCCGGTACCAGGTACGGGCGCAGCTGTGCTACAGAGTCACGCAGCCACATCGCCGGGATATCTCCGGTGATGACGTAAGTGCTGCCGTCTTCCATTTTTTTCACGGTGGTATCGAGTGTATTGGAGTAGCATCTCTCAAAAGTATCTACAATTTCCGGTTCGTCTTTCAGTTTTTCTCTTAAGTCTAAAATCAGATCCTGAACAGACTTTGGTAATGTCTCTTTCATTCTTTTTGGTCCTTTCTTGAATAAAGTTGGATAAAATTCTGTATATCCTGCAACAGGGCATCTCCGCAATCGAAAATGCCCTGTTGTAGTTCTTATAAAGTTAATGTATCAGACTTATTTCTGTGCGTCAATCTGTTTCTGAGCTTCCTCGCGGATGGTCTCCCAGCCTGCGGTCTCAAGCTCTGCATCGATTGTTTTTACAAGCTCTCTCGGATCCTGTGCGCCGGTGAATAACTCAGAATAGTATTTCTCGTATACGGCACGGCAGTTAGCAAGCTCGGTCTCGATGTTGGAAGTATCAAGGTTGAATCCGATCATCTCTGATGGAGTTGCGTTCTCGTTCAGCTCTTTTACTTCATCCCACTGGTTGAAGTCAACATCGTCTGTCTGGGTTACGTTGAAGAAAGTACCCTGCGTATATCCAGCCATGTTCCAGTCGGTGCTCAGACGATGTACTTTGTTGTCATCGGTGTACTCGAAGTCAGTTCCTTCTACACCATAGTAGAACCAGTCACGTACTTTGGAATCTGTGTTTACAAGGTTCAGAAGTGCAAGTGCTTTCTCCGGGTTCTTGCATCCAGAGTAGATTGCGTTGATGGAACCACGTACGGTTGTGTTGGAAACTACAGTTTTGCCGTACTGTACTGCTGTACAATTCTCAATACCGGTGTTCGGTCCCCATGTTGTTTTAGCAGCGCCGCTCCATCCCTGTGCAGCGAAGAACATAGCGTATTTGTTAGAATCATCAGCTGTCGGAGCATCTCCGTTGATGATGCCTTCCTGATACATTTTACGAACGATATCAAGGTTGGAAAGGATCTCTTCGTCATCCAGCGGATTGACAACAGTCTTGGTGTCATCGCCGTATTTAACGCCGATTGCCGGAAGTCCGGAGCTTAAATCATCGTAGTTCAGATTCAGCAGGTAGTTTGCACCATTTTTGGACATGAAGTACGGAGATCCGCCTTCGCCCTCTTTGATGGTTTTCAGTGCTTCATAC
>CAVBNJ010000010.1:0-21446 GCA_963596755.1 bacterium | reverse complement strand
GCACAAAGACTCTGCATATTTTCCCCATACAGGATACCGTCTGCTTCTATTTCAATTTCTTTTCCTTTCTGTTCCAAAAGCGTTGTCGCATATTTTGTCTGCAGCTGTGCCGTCTGGATCAGGGAAGATTTCAGATCCATCGTGCTCTGCCAGGACAGCAGAAGAAAACTGGCAAGAATCATCAACAGAAAAACGGCAAAAATCTCAAAAATTGAACGTACTTTTTTCATGTTTCCCCCTCTTTATTGCAAAATTTTTCTGCCTTTATTTTACCAGATTTTCTCTCTGTGGCAACTGGCTTCGCCTGAAAATGCAGAATGCAAAGGCAGGGAATTGCCATATTTTGACAACTCCCTGCTGTTTTTTCTTTTAATTTTTCCGGTACAAATTTTATTTTACTGACTGATACCACTCATTTACTTCTTTTGTAATATCATCGCCGCCCTGTGCTTTCCAGTCTTCTACAAACTGATCAAATGCCGACGGATCTTCTTTTCCGTAAATGATGTTGGTATAAACCTGTTTCTCCATGGTCTGCAGCTGCTCCCATTTCTTTTTCATGGTATCAGTTGGTTCCGCATTGAACAGACTCGGAAGCAGTGTGTCTCTGTATTCATTCGCAATAACATAGCCTTCGGACATGCTCGGTGAAATGGTAAAGTTTGCTTTTACACGGAATTCATCGCCGCAGGTCGGCTCTGCACCCTCTTCGCTCATCTTCGCATAAGTTTCCATTGCATCTGGAATCGGATTGTTCTTCAAAACTGTAGATTTTCCAGGCTGAAATGGATCTGTTACCGGCGGATCAAATTTTGTAGTATCATATACCGGCTCACCGTCTACAATATCGTAATCGCAGCCCTCTACATATCCATATTCAAAATCACCAGTTCCAAATACATAATCATACATCCAGTCATAATACGTAAAGAATGCTTCCATATTATCGAAATCTTTGTTGAACATCAGCCATCCATCATTAATCTGTGCTGCCTGATAGGTCGGATCGCCATTATCCTGTTTGATGTTTGGATATGCTTTAATAACAGCATCCGGATCCGTTGATGTAACATCTTTTACAGACTCAATCGCCCACGGTCTTCCGATGAAGATACCTGCTTTTCCCTCGGTAAACTGTGACATGGCATCCCATGCGCCTGTTGCCGCTGCTTCCTGGAAAATCCAGCCGTTTTTCTGCCATTCTGCCATACGGATCAGAGTCTCTTTGTTTCCTTCATTGATAGAACCGTATACCAGATTTCCAGCTTCATCTTCCTGCCAGCTTCCCGGAATATATTTGCCGGAATTTGCAGAAAACAGGGTAACCGGATCTGCAACCCAGCCGGTATTGTAGATGTCATTTCCGGAATACGTAAATCCGTAAGTATCTGCTTTTCCGTTTCCATCCGGATCATCTTCTGTAAATGCTTTGATGACTGCTTCAAACTCATCCATATTGGTTGGTGCTTCCAGTCCCAGATTGTCCAGCCAGTCCTGACGGATAATCATAACCTGTCCTTCTGTCAGGGCCGGAGTGCAGGCGATGCCATATGTTTTTCCGTCTTTCGTAACCGGATAGAAGGTCTCTGGATATTTGTCATAAATCTCTTTTAAGCGGTCCGGCATATATTTCTCGATGTCATCATCAATCGCTTTTACTTTACCGGATTCGATCATATCTGCAATCATCTGTGTTCCGTAAACCGGGAACACATCCGGGAGCTCCTCGGAACCAGTCAGGGCAAGGCGCAGCTTCGTATCGTAGTTGGCTGCATCTCCGCCAAGAAGTGTTGTCTCCATTTTGATTCCCAGCTTTTCCTCTGCCAGACGGGTCATCTGATTGTTGTTGATATCATCTCCGTCCTCATATCTTCCCGTGTTCTCATCAAGCTGTTTTGCAATCGAAATCGTCAGGGTCGGCTCATATTTTCCATCTGCGTTTTTTGTCGCTGCCTCCTGTTTTGCAGAACCTCCGTTGCTGCCGCATCCGCTCACCAGCATCATAGCTGCCATTGCTGCGGAAAGAACCATTGTGCTCTGTTTTCTTTTCATACCACGTTTTCCTCCATCATATGATATATTTTATAATTTTGTTGCTCCTTTTTCAAATCGGATTTTCCGAAAATTTTATTCTTTGACCGCTCCCATAACGATACCTTTTACAAAGTATTTCTGCAGGAACGGATACACCAGAAGAATCGGAAGTGCTCCGATGAATACCTGTGCAGCTTTGATCGTACGCTCGGACATTGCAAGTGCCGATGTCGGGTCAAGTGCCAGATCCTGCTGATTTCCCTGCACTACGATGACCTGCAGGAAAGATGCCAGCGGATAGTTTTTCGTATCGGACATGTAAAGGATTCCGGTGAACCACTCATTCCAGTAACCTACCATAATGAACAGTGATACGGTTGCAAGACCTGCTTTAGAGAGCGGAAGGTAAATCTTTCGAAGTACGGTGAAGAAGCTTGCTCCGTCGATCAATGCTGCTTCTTCGAGGGATTTTGGAATCGACTTAAAGAAGTTCATGATCAGAATCAGGTTGTAGCATCCGAATGCTCCTGGGAGAATGTAAACCAGGAAATTATTTTTGAGTCCTAAGGAAACATTGACCATGTAGCTTGGGATCAGTCCGCCGCCGAACAGCATCGTGAATACGAAGAACCACATGAGCGGTGTTCTGCCGCGGAAGTCTTTGGAGAGTGCGTAGCCTGCTGTCGTAATAACGAACATGCTGAGCAGTGTTCCAAGTGAGGTCCGAAGGAATGCGATGATCATGGACCGGATAAAGTTATTGTTATTAAAGGTTTTTATATAGGCCAGCGGTGTGAAATCGATGGGCCAGAAGGTGACGGCTCCGCTGTTTGCTGCGCTCTTTCCGCTGAAAGAAATGGCCAGCAGGTTCCAGAGCGGAAGGATGCAGAGCAGTGCCATGGTTACCAGAAAAATCGTATTGCAGACAACGAATACTTTTCTGCTTGTCGATGTATGACGCATGTTTGTTTCCTCCCCCTTAGAAAATTCGATATCCCGCAACTTTATAGGCGATGCGGTAAGAAACTACAGTGAGCAGCAGACTGATTCCCGATTTGAACAGGCCGACGGCGGTACCGAAGCTGTACTGTCCATTGATCAGTGACTGACGGTATACGTAGGTGTCAATGATATCACCGGTGCTGTAGGTCAGCGGGGAATACAGGTTGAAGATCTGGTCGAAACCGGCGTTCAGAACGTTTCCAAGGCTTAACGTTGCCATAACGATGATCATCGGCATGATGCCCGGAAGTGTGATGTGCCATGTCTGTTTCCAGCGGTTGGCACCGTCCATCTCGGCTGCCTCGTAGAGGCTCTGGTCGATGTTGGAAATCGCTGCCAGGTAGACGATCATTCCAAATCCGAAGCCCTTCCACAGATCAGATGCAACGACGATCTGTCGGAACATGCCCGCCTCGCCGAGGAAGAAGATCGGATCGACACCGAATTTCTGAAGTACCATGTTGACGATACCGTCGGTTCCGAGGATATCACGGAGCATTCCGGCTACGGTAACCCAGGAAAGGAAATGCGGCAGGTAAACCAGTGTCTGGATTCCTTTTTTCAATCCTACGTTATGTACTTCATTCAGAAGCAGTGCCATGATGATCGGAACGATCAGTCCCAGAATAATTTTGCTGACTGCGATAATCAGCGTGTTGATGATCGCCTGATACGATTCTTTGAATTCGAAGATCTGGCGGAAATTATCCAATCCCACAAATTGTGAACCGGTGATACCAAGCCACGGCTTGTAATCCTGGAAGGCCATCACCAAGCCGCCCATCGGCACGTAACAAAAGATAATTGCCAGCACGAACGACGGTAAAATCAACACATACAGCGGCCAGTTATGCTGAACTTCCTGCTTCCAGGTTCTCTTCTGCTTTAACGCAGTTCCTTTTCCTGCTTTTTTCATTGCAGCTCTCCCTCTCTTTCTTTCCTTTCCTATTCCGAATCAGGAGTTCTGCAAAACTGTTCGCTGCCATATCTGATTCTCAATAGTTCCGTGAATTTGTTTCTTTTTCTTTGTGGTTTTATTATATCTCCGTCATAGTGACGAAAAACACACCACAAATTTAAGGTTGTGGCCACTGGATTAATGTGTTTTGGGGTAAATAAAAAATTCGCAAAGATTTCCTTTGCGAATTTTTTATTGAAATCCAATTACTCTTCCGTTCTTTCCTGTAATCCATCTATCGAATCGCTTCTCCAAGATCCGCCGGCGGTAATTCCAGTCCTTTTGTCATATAAATCCGGTCAAAGCGTATGCCCGAGCGCATGGTACCGATTTTTAATATATGGTTTCCCTTTGTGAGTTCTGCTTCTAATACCGGAATCCAGCGCCATGTCTGTTCTGCTGAATACCGCCAGATCCCTGTTCCATGATATAGCTTTTCTTCCGGTATTTTTTCTCCGTCAATTTCCAAAAAGAAATGGGAATCCTTCTGTCCCTTACACAGCATGAGAAGCCAGATCTGATACTTCCCTCCGGTGCACGCAAACTGACAGCATAAAGATGGGACTTTTTCCGCAAAGACAAGCCCCGGCTTTCGAATCTGCATGGCGATTCCACTCCGCAGAAAGGATTCGCTGCTGCAGTAATCCCAGTTCCCGTTTTCCGTATAAGCATAGGATGTCTGCGCCATTGTGCAGGCCAGATGAAGCTGCAGGACACCATCTTTTTCCTGCGGCATCACCTGCGCCTCTGCTTCAATTTCTTCCCATGTGACGACAGACTCCGCAGAAAGCGATTTTCTTCTGGTATCTTCATCTGCCAATGAATTTCCAACAGGTATTCTGGCTCCATATATTACATCCCGCGGTTCCACCTGGACTTTTCCATAAAAAAGTTTTTCCCGCAGATCCATTCTTTCCGGAAGCTGTGGATTTCCCGTCATTCCTCCCATTGCATTTTCTTTTCTCTTCTGGGTGTATAAAACCCATTTACTAAATGCAAAGTAAGGATCCACCGCAAAAATCCGCAGCACATGTCTGCCGGAAGTCAATGATCCTGTTTTGACAGTCAATCTGTCCACGTTATTGCGGATATTTTCTTCCCAGTTTCCACGCCATTCATCCTCTGCATCAGATTCCAGCAGATGCTTTTCCTCTTCATCCACTTGAACGTATACCCTGATTTTTCCAACAGAATTTAAAGACGGGAATCGATGAATTTCCAGAAGACTCTCCTCCCCGCTTTCGCTTCCCAGATAAAACGGATAGGAAAGAACACTCTCCTCTTCCGTATCTGTTTTTTCTGCTTCAACCAGACTTCCTCCGCCGCGCCCGAGCCGCGGAATTTCTTTCCAGCCGTTTGCCTGTCCCCGTCTGCCTGCTCCCTTTTCCTGAAGTTCCCACGCATCCGATGCTGCCATTGATACAATTCCGCCGTCATCCACTGCAGTTTTTTCCAGCACAGCTTCTGTTACGCTGACCGGAATCGAAATTTTCTGTCCCGTCTCCTCACAGAACACCTGAATTTCCCCAGTCTTTCCAGCCTGGTCCTTTTCTTCTCCACAAACACGCAGAAGAATTCGTTTCTCTGTCTCCACTGTTCCACTACGTTCCGAAACTTCCAGCCATGCCGGCGCGGAAATCTGATAAGACAACGATTTTTCGCCTCCTGCTGCAACTTGAATCCATTTATCACATTTTCTGCGAAAAACAACTTCAGCCTCACCATTCCAGCAGTCCACAATCAGCTCCTCTTTTCCTTCCCGGATGGGTGGAACACATGCCGGATACATAGCGGTCCGCGGCGGCGGAAAATCTTCCGGTGTCAGAATCTTATCCCATTTTCCACCGCTCATTTTTTTATTATAGTATGTCAGCATCTGCCTTCTCGCATCATCGTATGCCCGGCACTCTTTTACATAAAGCTCCGCCGCACGGTTTTTTCCTTCCCGCACACACAGCGCACTCCGGTCGGCATAATAATACATGGCGCTGGTCAGAAAGGCCGCATGCAGTTTCATCAGGCACAGCTGAAAGAACGCCTCTTTTTCCTGCTCCGGCAGACTTTCATAAACACGGTTTCCTCTTTCAAACAGTTTCTCCAGTGCATTCAGGCGCATACTTGCTTCATCACCATAAGCTTCCTGGGAAAAGACATCGGAATCCATCTGCTCTATTTTTCGCACATTGGCCAGCTGATAAAACGAATTCAGCACATCTGCCATTTCGCTGCCATGATTTCCGGAAAAAGTTTCATCCACCCAATCTTTTGTCCATGCATCAACATCCTCTGTCAGGGCACCTGGTTTTCCTATCTCCCATCCCAGCTGCAGAAAATACGAAATTTCTTCCTCCAACGGTTTTAATCCTCCGATATTCAGTACCCACAGCTTTTGGATTCCGTTTTCCCATGCTTTCCAAAGCTCATTCCGCGTATGCGCAAGAGGAATCGAATTGATAAACAGATAGGAATTTCCCGGCGGTGCCCAGTATGAATTGTGGTAATAAATCCCATTTCCGCCTTTCCTTTGCTGTTCCTTCCTGTTCGGGTATCTCCGGATATGGCCGTAATTATCATTCGACCAGATCAGTGTCAGTTCCTCCGGCACTTTCAATCCATGATCGTACAGTTCCAGAACCTCTTTATACGGTACAAATGTTTTTAACGTTTCTTTTCCAAGCTCTTTCTGCAGAATCTTCTCCTGATCCCGGATAATAGTCTCCAGAAGATCAATTTTTGCATTTCGAAGCTCTTCACCTTCCATTTTTTCCAGAGAACGGATCTCAAAACCGCTGTCATGAATTCCCCGCATGCCAAGCGTATAGCTGACCTCAAAATTTCGGTTCTGCTGCACACTTTCCCGCCAGTATTCTTTCAGGATTTCCCGGTTTCTTCCCGGAACAGAATAATCGTACACTGCATTCTGGTATCCTTTCTTTTTCAGCCACGGATACCATTCCCTGTTGTTGCTCCGCATGAGCATATCGCAGTGCGATGTTCCGACGACAATACCCATCTGGTCAGCCAGTGCACCATTTTCCGGCTTTACATTAAAGGAATTTACATGCATTGCCGGCCAGATATAATTTCCCTTCAGCCGTAGAATCAGTTCAAATATTTTTTCGTAGGTATGGACGCCAATCGTATCTTCTTTCATATGAAGCTGTGCCCAGTGCTCCAGTTCTTCCTCATCATTGATAAAAACACCCCGGTATTCTACCGATGGAAAATCTTTCCGCACATCTGATTCTTTCCAGCAAAGTTCCTCTTTTTCTTTTACCGGCACATCTGCCCAGTAATACCAGGGGGAAACACCTGCAAAACGGCAGAAATCATAAATTGCATAAATGGTTCCGCGCCGGTCACTTCCGGCCAGATAGAGAACACCGTCCCTGCACATGCAGAGTGTTCCCTCTTTTTGGAACTCCGTTTTTGTTCCCTGTACTTCTTTTTGCGGCAGATAGTTCTCCAGCCATTCATTTTCGTCCCCGATACCTGCTGTATGAATCACAATTCGGCATACATCTTCTTCTGCGCCGGTATCTTCTTTCAAAACCACCTTGGCCTGTAATACCTTCTGCAAATCATCCGCCAGATTCCGTGCTGCAATCTGAACTGCTTCTGTCTCCTTCGATGAACAGCAGATGATCACCTTTTCCTTTCTTTTTAAACGCCAGTCAGCTTTATTTTCAAAAGAGTTGTTCATTTTATTTTTTGTTCTCCTCCTAGCATTTCATCCTTATATTACAAAACCTCCAAACTGAATCATTCTGTACGATTTCAGTTTGAAGGTTCTGATTATTGTTTATTCCAGATTCATACACAGTCCCCAATCCTGATCATTTGCATATGGATCGGCAAAATCGGTTTTCTGACCATTCACGGAATATGGATATAAATATGCGCAAGTCGCTGTTCCGTCTTCGAAGAACATGGACAGCACACCGCGCAGGGAATGCTCCCCGCGGATATCGTATTCCTTATTCCCGGTCAGGCGGGCGTAGCGTTTGAAGGTTCGGCCGTTTTCGGCGCTCCAGTAGTGTGGGAAAGTATCGCCGAAGACTCTGCGTTTTCCGAACCAGTAGCCGTCCCAGTGGCGGATGGCGGTTTCATGCAGATGGTAATCCGGCTGCTGGCCGTCGAAGAGTTCGAGAACGGCAATCTGCTGCTCGGCGCCGCGCAGGTATTTTTCTTCGCCGGTCACTTCGTAGACCTGAAGGATAACTTCTGCCGCAGGCTGTACGATCGACTGCTCGTAATTTACTTCCGAACCAGGATAAGCTGTTCCAATTTCGATCAGCTGATCGGCATGGCGGCGGAACAGATCTTTTACTGTTTTCAGATCCTCCTGCTCTCCTGCTTTTTCCAGCTCTCTGCAGAGCAGCACAATCGGCATCTCAATTGGGTAAAAGCGGAATCCATTCTGCTCGTAAAATTTCTCTACAATATGAACGGCCGTCTTCAGATCCTCTTTTTCTCCCCACAGTTTCCAGCACTCAATAAAGAATGTCGCTGCCCATGGGTAATTGTAAAGTCGGAAATAGCTGTTGTCTTTTCCGGAGCAGTTGCAGACCAGTCCTGTTTTTGCATCCACAAGCTCACGCAGATAAAATTCACGATATTCCCGAAGGCTCTGCTCTGCTTTTTCCCTGTCTTTTAAAAGATTCTGCTGCAGTGCCCGCGCAATCAACACACCCATGCCCGTACGCTCTCTTCCGGCATTGAAATCATTTTCCGGCGTGCAGACAAGAATTTTTTCTTCGTTATCATACGGCAGATAGGCGCCCTGCAGTTCTTTGATCTTTCCATGATACTGCTGGTGATCGATGATAAATTCACATCGTTTTACTGCCAGCGCTTCCGGCCACTCCTGTACGAGAAGACGGCAGGTGGTTTTCACCTCATCGGCACAGATCGAGAGTACATACTCTCCTGTTTTTTCATTTTCAAACAGATATTCATAAACTCCGTTTTCCGTTTTTTCCAGCGGTACTCCGTTTACTGTCACTTTTTCTGCTTCAAACGCCGGCTCAATCGTTACCTTGCTGGTCTCTCCCGGATAAATCACATACTGCTCCGCATCCACTAGAATCACCTGGGAAAACGTTTTTAATTTCTCACGGAAATCCTCGCGTCCCTGATGCGGAAAAACCTTCCACTCCAGCGTCATCGTATCTCCCGGTGCAAATTCCTGTGCAGACGGGTGCAGCCAGAAACAGCCTCTGTCATTGCTCTGCAGTTTCACATCGCGCTCCACACTGTAACCGGAAAGACTGCCTTTCGTCAACACCATTCCCAGATGCGGTGCCGTGCCGCCCATGCGGAGTGCCATAATATAACTCGTATTTTCCCCACAGAAAATATGTGCATGACACCGGTAATCTTGGCATGTCACACTGTCTGTGTAGCGGTCCTGCAAAGGAAACGAAATCGCAATACTTCCGGCATTTGTGAAATACGGATGCGCACCGTTGTAAGAAACCACAACCTTCGTCGTCAGCACATCCCCTTCTTTCTCATTCTGTACCTCGGCAGAAAATTCCGGCGGGCATTTCACCTCGGCATACGGGAAATCGTCCCGCAGCCAGTTCATGTGTTTTGGATCTTTAGAAAATACAATTTCTTTCACGTTCTCGACTCTCATTTTTGTTTTCCCTTTCATTTTTATTTAAACTCGCTGCTTAAAAACTATATTAAACTTTTTCGTTGCTTTGATGATACTATACCTGCACGTTCTTTTCTACATCCCTTTTTTTAGATTTTGTCCCATATTTTAAGGTCTGTTTTATTCTGATTTTCCTTATACGGGCGGCAGTTTACCAGATCATTCTCTTCTATGTTTTCACTCAGTTTCAATCCATGACTTGCGGGTGCTTTCGGCAGCACCTCACCGCCGAGAATTTCTACCGTCGTAAAAAATTCGCAAAGATATCCTTTGCGAATTTTTCTTTAAATATCAGTTATTCTATAAACTTTCTTCCTGCGCTTAATCAAATAAGTCTTCCCTCTCCTGTTCCGCAGGCTGTTCGCGTCCTTCGCTCATGAACTCCTCATCAAACAAATCCAATTTTCTATCTTTATAATAATATTCTCTGTCCTTTTCTCCAATCTCGCGCACCACGCGGCATGGCACGCCGTATGCTACGCTGTTTGCCGGGATATCTTTTGTGACGACACTGCCCGCTCCGATTACAGAATTATCTCCGATGGTAATTCCCGGCATGATCTGTGCGCCGGAGCCGATCCATACATTTCTGCCGACATGGATCGGAAGGTTATACACATAGTGGCGTTCCCGCAAAATCGGCAGAATCGGATGCCCCGATGTGGAAAATACTACGTTGGGTGCGATCATGGAATTGTCGCCGATATAAATATGTTCATCATCTACAAACGTAACATTCGAGTTAATATAAACACCCTTTCCAAGATGAACATGTTTACATCCCCAGTTTGCATGCAGCGGTGTCTCTACAGTACAGCCTTTTCCCACTTCTGCAAACACTTCCGGCAGAAGCTGCTGTCTCTTTTCTGTCTCCGTTGCCCACGTTTGATTGTACTCCATCATTTTATCCTGATACACATGCTGATCCCCCAGCAGCGCCGGGTCGTCGTAACAGTAAACCATTCCTTTTTCTTTCCGTTCCAGGTTTGTCATTTCTGAAGTCTCCTTTATCAAGTGTAATATTAAAATTTATTATATCAGCCTTTTCCTGTATTTTCTATCAACTTTGACTATACTGACACATCATGTCAAAAAGGAGCCTGTCACTTAGAACCGCAGTTCATTCTGTTTTTCGTTTCGCAAAAATCTATGCCGCAAATTTCTCCAGCCGCTTCCCAACCGTATCCATACTGGTATCTTTCTCTCCATAAATCGTCAGCTTCGCCTTTTTGCAGACTGCCATTCCAAGCACTCCCAACACAGATTTTGCATCCACGACGCAGTTTCCATACGACAGATCTGCCGCATACGGAAGTTTTGACACTTCATCGACAAATTCCAGTGCTTCCTTCGGTGAGTTTAAGTAAATATTTATGTTCTTCATAGCAATGTACTCCTCTAAAATCTTATCTGTATCAGAAATTTCCTACCACGCATACGCTTCCGGCGCTTCGCCGCCGGGGCCTGGGAAGATTTCGTCGAGGCGTTTTAAAACGTCCTCTGTCATTTCAATTTCTACCGCGCGCAGCGCATCGTTTAACTGCGAAACAGTTCTTGGTCCGATGATGGGCGCTGTGACGGCAGAATTGGATAAAAGCCATGCAAGTGCGACATTCGCATCTTTTTCTCCCATCTCTTCGCACAGCTTATGGAATTCCTTAAGCTGATTTTTCTTCTCCTCGCTCAGTCCGGCTGCCATGCCCGCTGTACGGCCGTTCTGTGTTTCTCCGTTCAGAACGTGTCCGCTCAGCATACCGCCGCCAAGCGGTCCCCATGCGACGACGCCTAATCCATGCGCTTTCGCCGCCGGAATGACCTCGAGCTCCGGAATCCGGTTCAGCAGGCTGTATTTGTGCTGCTCACAGATCAGTCCAAGGAAATTTCTTTTCTCCGCCATTGCCTGTGCATAGGCAATATGATGGCCCGCAAAGTTGGAAGATCCGATATAGTACGCTTTACCCTCATTCACCAGCATCTCCATCGTTCCCCACAGTTCATCCCAGGTAACGTTTCGGTCGATATGGTGCATCTGATACAGCTCTACGTGATCCGTTTTCAGCCGTTTCAAAGATCCTTCCATATGTCTGCGTATTTTATATGCGGATAATCCCCGCCCTCCATTTGGTCCGTCATTCTCATCCTCAATTTCGTCGTAAACCTTCGTTGCAAGAACAACCTTTTCCCGGCGTTTTCCTCCAAGCGAAAACCAGTTTCCGATCATTTCTTCGGTCAATCCATAATATCCGGTATCGCCGCCTTTTCCATAGCTGTTTGCAGTATCAAAATAGTTAATTCCTGCTTCCAGCGCACGATCCATGATGGCAAACGCCTCTTTTTCCTCTGTCTTTGGTCCGAAATTCATGGTGCCAAGGCACAGTCTGCTGACCTTCATTCCACTTTTTCCCAGATACGTATACTTCATCTTTTTGCTTTCCTTTCCCTTTTTATGTATTTTAAATCATGGCATATACGACAAAACCTCCAAACCGAATCATTCTGTACGATCTCAGTTTGAAGGTTCCTGCGTCTGTCTTCAGTATAAATACTTTCTATCCTTTTTTCTTTTCATTTTCCCGGTAAAAGCTATGCAGAATCGCTCGCATTTACTCCAGATTCATACACAATCCCCAATCCTGGTCATTCGCATACGGATCTGCGAAATTGGTTTTCTGGCCGTTGACGGAATATGGATAGAGGTACGCGCATGTCGCTGTTCCGTCTTCGAAAAACATGGACAGGACGCCGCGCAGGGAATGTTCGGCGCGGGCGGCGTATTCTTTGTTTCCGGTAAGGCGGGCGTAACGTCTGAAGGTTCGGCCGTTTTCGGCGCTCCAGTAGTGTGGGAAGGTGTCGCCGAAGACTCTGCGTTTTCCGAACCAGTAGCCGTCCCAGTGGCGGATTGCCGTTTCATGCAGGTGATAGTCGGGCTGCTGGCCGTCGAAGAGTTCGAGAACGGCGAGCTGCTGCTCGGCACCGCGCAGGTATTTTTCTTCGCCGGTTACTTCGTAAACCTCAAGAATGACTTCGGCCGCCGGCTGTACGATCGACTGCTCGTAATTTACTTCATGCGCCGGATAAGAGGTTCCGATCTCAATCAATTGATCCGCATGGCGGCAGAACAGATCTTTTACTGTTTTAAGATCCTCCTGCTCTCCCGCTTTTTCCAGCTCTCTGCAGAGCATCACAATCGGCATCTCAATCGGATAGAAACGGAATCCATTCTGCTCGTAAAATTTCTCCACAATATGAACGGCCGTCTTCAGATCTTCTTTTTCTCCCCACAGTTTCCAGCACTCAACAAAGAATGTCACTGCCCATGGGTAATTATAAAGCCGGAAATAGCTGTTATCTTTTCCGGAGCAGTTGCAGACAAGGCCCGTTGCTGCGTTTACCAGTTCGCGAAGATAGAACGCATGGTACTCTCGAAGGCTCTGCTCCGCTTTTTCCCGGTCTTTTAAAAGATTCTGCTGCAGCGCCCGCGCAATCAAGATGCCCATGCCCGTACGCTCTCTTCCGGCATTGAAATCATTTTCCGGCGTGCAGACAAGAATCTTTTCTTCGTTGTCATAAGTTAAATATGCTCCCTGCAGTTCTTTGATACTGCCGTGATACTGCTGGTGATTGATGATAAATTCACATCGTTTTGCTGCCAGCACTTCCGGCCGCTCCTGTACGAGAAGACGGCAGGTGGTTTTCAGCTCATCGGCACAGATTGAAAGTACATACTCTCCTGTTTTTTCCTTTTCAAACAGATATTCATAAACACCATTTTCTGTTTTTTCCAGCACTACTCCGTTTACCGTTACCTTTTCTGCTGGAAACGCCGGCTCAATCGTTACCTTGCTGGTTTCGCCCGGATAAATCACATACTGTTCCGCATCCACCAGGATCACCTGTGGAAATGCTTTTAGTTTTTCCCGGAAATCCCCGCGTCCCTGATGCGGAAATACTTTCCACTCCAGCGTCATCGTATCGCCCGGCGCAAACTCCTGTGCGGACGGATGCAGCCAGAAGCAGCCTCTGTCATTGCTCTGCAGTTTCACATCGCGCTCTACGCTGTAACCGGAAAGGCTTCCTTTGGTCACCGCCATTCCCAGATGCGGAGCTGCACCGCCCATGCGGAGTGCCATGATATAACTTGTATGTTCTCCGCAGAAAATATGTGTATGACACCGGTAATCCCGGCAGGTCACACTGTCCGTATAGCGATCCTGCATTGGGAATGAAACCGCAATGCTTCCGGCATTTGTGAAATACGGATGCGCACCGTTATAAGAAACTTTAACTATCGTTGTCAGCACATCTCCGTCTTTCTCATTCTCCACTTCCGCCGAAAACTCCGGCGGGCATTTCACCTCGGCATACGGAAAATCTTCCCGCAGCCAGTTCATCTGTTTTGGATCTTTGGAAAATACAATTTCTTTCACGTTCTTAACTGTCATTTTTGTTTTTCCTTTCCTTCTTTACTGTTTTGAGGATACTATATCTGTACACTCTTTTCTACATCCCTTTTTTTAGTTTTTATCCCATATTTTAAGGTCTTTTGTTTTCCGATATTACTCCTTCACGCCGCCCAGCGTAATTCCGGTTACAAAGTATTTCTGTAAGAACGGATAAATACAAAGGATCGGCACCATGGAAATGAATATTTTTGCCGCATTCATCGTCGTATTTGACATCATGGATGCCTGTTTGATCTGCTCTGCTGTCATCTGTGAAGTGTCAAGCTGGAAAATCAGCTGTTTGATATACGTCTGCAGCGGATAAAACTCTTCGCCCGTTGATAAAACCAGTCCCTGGAAGAACTCGTTCCACTGTCCTACAATCGTGAACAGTGCGATCGTCGCCAGCACCGGTTTGGACAGCGGCACAACGATTCTGACCAGAATATACCACGGACCGGCTCCGTCTACCATAGCGGCTTCCTCCAGTTCTTTTGGAATTCCCTGGAAAAAGTTTACCATCAGAATCAGGTTAAATACCGGCACGCCGCCGCATACGGCAAGTCCGAATGCACTGTTCATGAGGCCGTACGATTTCATAACCATATACCACGGAATCGTTCCGCCGGAGAACAGCATGCAGAATACGAAAATCCAGAGAACAATGTTTCTCGGATGAAACTCTGACTTTGTCTTTGCCAGCGGATATGCCGCCATAGTCAGAATCGGAAGCGTGGTCAGCAGGGAGAACAGTACACGCTTAATGGATACCCAGAACGATACGAAGAAGCTCTTCTCTCCCATGATCTCCTGGTATGCATTGGTCGTAAAGCCGACCGGCCAGAAGCTGACGAGACCTGCCTCGGCTGCCGCTTTGGAACTTAAGGATACTGCCAGATTGTAGAGCAGCGGAAGAAGGCAGCTCAGCGAAAGAATCAGCAGAATCACAACAAAAAGAAGATTGATGCATTTTTGTCCGAATGTTTTTTTCTCTACCATGTTCTGCCTCCTAGAAAATTCTGTAATTTGCTTTTTTGTAGGCAATCAGATAAGAAATCGAGATCAGTCCGAAACCGACAACCGACTTCAGCAGTCCGACTGCGGTTGCAAGAGAAAACTGCATATCGTTCAGACCGACACGGTATACCCAGGTATCAATGATATCACCGGTGGAGTAAACAGCCTGATTGTAGATGTTGTAAATCTGATCAAAACCTGCATTCAAGATATTGCCAAGTGCCAGAATCGTCATCAGCACGATGACCTGTTTCAGTGCCGGAAGTGTGATATGGATCATCCGTTTCCAGCGTCCTGCGCCGTCAATTGCTGCCGCCTCATAAAGCGATGGGCTGATACCGGTCAGTGCTGCGAGATAAACAACGGCGTTGAAGCCGAATTCCTTCCAGACATCCGTTCCGATCGCCAGCTTACGGAATAATTTTGCGCTTCGGAAAAAGGCAACCGGCTGCATGCCGAAACTTTTCAGAATATCATTGATCGGTCCATACAGTCCGAAAACATCAAGCAGAATACCGCCCATAACAACCCAGGAAATAAAGTGCGGCAGATAAACGACTGTCTGTACCGTTCTTTTGAAGACCATGTTCTTAATTTCATTTAACAGCAGTGCGAAAATAACAGGCACAACAACATTCAGCACCAGTTTTCCTACTGCAATGACAATTGTATTAATAAAAATCTGTGAGACATCTTTCATCTGAAACATATATTGAAAATTTTCCAGTCCCACAAATTCCGAATGCCAGATGCCGGCTCCCGGGTTGAAATCCTGGAATGCCATCACGATACCGAACATCGGAACAATATTCACTGCGATCAGCCAGACAAGCGCCGGTATGATCATAATCCAATAATGAATTTCTCGCTTACTTTTCTTCATACTATGTCTTTCCTCCCGAACCATATCCAGAGTATAAGAAAGGTGCCTTTCTGTATTTTCGATACTTCAGGCACCCCTCTTTCATCCATTTGATTTTACTGGTTTACAGACTCCTGTACTTCTTTTGTGATCTCATCGCCGCCTTCTGCTTTCCACTCTTCTACAAAAGTATCAAACGAATCCAGATCTGCCTCACCGATGATAATTTTCAGGAAGACTTCATCTTCTTTCTTCTTCAGGTTTGCCCATTTCTTCTCCATGGTTGATGTCTGGCTGTAAATCTGGCTGTAGGTTCTTACCAGTTTGCCATCCTGCTCTGCCTGAACCTGTGCGCCGGTTCCCATCAGCAGAGAATACAGACGTCCAAAGTTGGTATCATCCACATTCCAGTTTTCAATGCTTAAATCATCGTATTTTCCATTCAGGCAGGAATCCAGAGATGCCAGGTCGGTATCCAGAATCTTATAGTTGACCGGATCGTAGGAATCTACCTCTTCCCCGTTCATCTTCTTTTCCAGCTGTTCTACGGTATAAGCACATTCATCCACCGGTGCAATAACAACACGTCCTGGATAGAAGCCTGCATCCAGTGTCGTATCCTGCGCAAATTTACCCTCATCTCTCCGAAGGAAGTTATTCAGCAGAATGGCTGCTTCCGGATGCTCGTATCCTTTTCTTACGACGCAGTAGGAACCGCCGACGCCGCCGAGTTTTGCATACCATTTTCCATCTTCTGCCAGAGGTGCTGCATACGCTTTCCACTCTGCCTCAGGATCGTTTGCAAGGCAGTCTTTTACGTTATATCCAAACCACCATGGGGAGAACAGGATGCCTGCTTTTCCGCTCTTCCATGCCTCATCGGCATCTTTTCGTACACCGAGCTCCTGATCCAGAATGCCGTCTGCATACATTTTCTGAAGCTCACCGAGTGCTGTTTTGGTCTCTTCTGTGGTCGATCCGTAAACGGTGTTTCCATCTTCATCCTCAACCCAGAATCCCGGCCAGGATTTGTATGCCTGGAAAATTCCATCCAGGTTGTTCATGTTGTTGCTGGAGGAAATAAAGTCATTATACAGTCTGCTGTTTACGGTCGGTCCAAGAATACCGATCGTATTTTCGCCGCCCATGTTGTTGTCTACGAATGCTTTTGCAACGTTTTCCAGATCTTCCACGGTTTCCGGTGCTTCCAGTCCCAGCTCATCCAGCCAGTCCTGACGGATCCACATCAGGTTGTAGCCGTCTGCCTCTGCCTGTACGTTTGGAAGGCCATACATTTTTCCGTCGACACTTGCATTTGCAATCGCCTTTCCATCGGTTTTATCAATGTTATCTTTGATAGTATCGGATGCATACTGTTCATAGTACGGGGTTAAATCTTCGATCAGGCCGGATTTGATTAATTTTTTAAATTCTGCATCTCCGACAACCAGGATGTCCGGGAGATCATTGGAAGCGATTGCCAGATTCAGCTTCTGTGAATAGTCCGAGGAAGATGCCTGCCATTTTACCTTAATATCAATGTTCATATTTTCTTTGATATAGCGGGTATAATAGTTATCCGTTGCGGAATCTCCATCCGGAAGCGGCAGGGACGGGTTGATGGACTGTACGATTTCCACCGTCACCGGATCCTCATATTTTCCGAATGCACTCGGATTTCCATTTTCATCCACCGGCAGATTGGCCTCGGCTTCTGCCTGCGAGGAACTTGTCTTTTCTGTCGTACTGCTGCCTGTGTTTCCGCATGCGGTAAAAGAACTGATTACCATTGCGCCTGCCAGCAGACCTGCGATCCATCTTTTCTTCATATGCTTTCTCTCCTTTTTGTGAGCCGCGCTCTTTTTTATGATCTTATTATACAAATTTACCTGTTCCTCTTGAACTTCCTCTTTTGTTCCAGACGTGGACTTTTTTCTTTTTCTTTCACTCCCGGTACCGGTGCAAGATCAGAAAACTCCTCTTTTTGAGCAGGTTTCTCCACCTTTCCCCCTCCCGGCAATCTTGAAAACGGATTTGCTATCTTTTATAATCTTAATTACAGAACCAAAAACAGGGGGCGTTTGTATGGCTTTTCTCAAAGAAAAAATTTCGAAAACAAGGATCTCTTTAAAATGGCGTATTTTCGCCTTTTTTCTGATCACCTTACTCGGCATGTGCAGCATTTTCTGCATTTCTTTTTACCGTTTTGTCTCCCGGTCTACGTTTGAAAAAATGGACCGCGAATACGCTGCGCTCGCCAGTGATCTGAACGATACCTCAAGTGATTTATTGTGGAAGCTGACTCTGACTTCCCAGCAGATTCTTGAAAATGAGGAAGTACAGAAAACACTTGCTTCTTATCAGGAAGAAACCAGCCCTTACCAGAAACAAGTTTACTATTCCCATCTGCTGGATCTGGTTTCCTCTCTCACGGTTTCAGAAACTGACATTGCGCTTTTTTATTTTTTTGATCCGTCCAACCGGGAAATCATTTATTCTACGCTCCCTGTGGATCAGATTTCCAATGCACAAACTCTCTGTCTGTATCAGAATTCTATTTTTAAGTACCGCGGTCCGACATCCAGCCAGAGTTCCTTTCTCGGGAATCCTGTCCTGATTCTCGACCGGAAAAGCACTCTGCCAAACGGCAATGAAATCTATTTTTCGATTGAATCCGGCTACTACTCTCTGGACAACGTTTTTCGAAAGCTGAGCGAAAAATCCGCCTACGTCATCTTCACCAACGCAGACGGCGCCATTCTCTACAATTCCATGCCGGAATCGATGCAGAAAAAGCAGAACATCCGCAAGATTCTGTCCGGTGAAACTTCTGCTTTTCACACGTTTTCCGAGACCGCTTCCCAGGGATGGAGCACGCACGTTGTCGTTCCGCTTTCCGCCTATACTTCATTGTATCGGGAGAGCCTGCAGAGTTTTCTTCTCGTGATGATACTTATTGCCGCTGCAGCCCTTGTCTTTGCCTTCTTTTTCTGGCGGAGCATCTACCATCCGCTGCAGCTGTTCGACCAGCAGCTCGGCCTCGTCCTCTCCGATCAGCCCGTGACCGGAAGCGATTCTACGAGCATTCCGGAATTTCATTCTCTGTTTCGGAAAATCGAGCTGCTCCAGCAGCAGGTCCAGCAGGCGCTCGATGCCGCTGTGCAGAAAGAAAAGGAAAACACAAAAATCCAGCTCGAAAAACTCCGCGCACAGATTAACCCGCACTTTCTCATGAACACCTTAAATACGATTCACTGGATGGCGCTCATGAATCAGCAGACGGAGATCGACGGCATCACACAGGCACTCTCTCATCTGTTAATCTATAACCTCGACAAGGACAGTTCTAACACCACTTTACAGAGAGAACTTGGCGCCGTCAACGAATATGTGCGGCTGCAGAAAGTCCGTTATCAGTTTACGTACTGTGAAACGGTTCTGCCTGCCGACAGTTTTCTTGGCTTTCCCTGTCCGAAATTTATTCTCCAGCCATTTGTGGAAAATTCTCTTTCGCACGGTTACGTGGAAAACATGGAAATTGATGTTACGGTAGAAAACCGCGAAGATGATCTGACCATCACCATTTCCGATACCGGAACCGGAATGACAGAAGAAAAACTGCAGAACATCCGTCAGGCGATTTCTTCTGTCTCCGCACAGACCCGAAATACGTCGGACACTTCCCCGGTTCCGATCGCCGGCCAGTCCGGAAAGGGAATCGGACTTTCCTACGTCATCGGGATTCTGTTTTCCTATTACCAGGGAAAGGCCTCTCTTACCGTGGAAAGCACGCCGGATTCCGGCACTTGTTTCTGCCTTATTTTACCAAAACTGAAAGGATGTGGATATCAGAATGCTGAACATACTGATTGTAGATGATGATATGCTGACGAGAAAAGGCATCCGCATGATGATGCCGTGGGCGGCGCATCAGATGGAGATTATCGGCGAAGCCTCGAACGGAAAAGAGGCGCTTGATTTTCTTATCAATCACCCGGAAACCGATCTTGCGCTGGTCGACCTCGACATGCCGGTGATGAACGGCACCATGTTTATTGAAGAAGCATCGAAACGCTATCCCGACCTCTCCTACGTCGTCCTGACCGTCCATACGGAATTTGAATATATCCAGCAGATTCTCCGCCTCGGCGCAATCGACTATATTGCCAAAACCCAGTTTGACCGGGAAAATTTTGACCAGATTCTCGACCGCATTCAGGCCGGTATTTCGAAAAAAAATCATGCCTCGGCTTCTGCCGGAAACTGGAAAGAAAGCAAAATTCTCTACCCGGATATGTACGCCCTGCTCAGCATCAACGCAGAGGAAGAGGAGTCTGAGTTTTCCAGTTTTCTGGAAGCAAATGAAATCTCGGAAGCCGATGTCTACGAACTGCAGCAGAATATCTGGGTTTTTCACGATACCCGTCCGGCCTTTGTCTTCCCGGACACGTTCTCTCATTCCATGCTGCTGAATGTATCCGATGTCTATGAGATGACGTACGCGCAGTTCGGAAAGCTGCTCCGCCATTATCTGAAAGATCAGTTTTTCTACGATTACCGGCCGCTCCGCGAGATCAATCATAAACACGCCTATGAGCTGGAAGAGACAACGATGATCACCGATCTTTCCACGTTCGATGCCATGAAATCGGAGTGGTCCTCGCTGAACTGGATCCACGAAAACGAGCTGTTCGACCAGTTCCGCTCCACCTTAAAGAACTGCTGTCTGAAGCCGTCCCAGCTTTACCATTTTCTGTTAAACCTTGAAATTCTCTGGAATGCTTCTTACAGCACCACGACAGGAGAAACCATCAAGCTCCCATCCTCTTTTTCCAACTGGTACGAAGTGGAGCAATGGCTTCTGTCCGTCTATGAAAAGGCAAAACTGTTCCGTGCGGATTCCAAGTATTCGCGGGAGATTGTGAAAAATATTCTCTCTGTGCAGACGTATATCCACGCAAACTACGGAAAAGAACTCGACGCCACCGAACTGGCACGGAACGTCGGCATGAGCTACGGTTATTTCAGCCGCTGTTTCCATGATATCATCGGCCAGTCCTTCAGCGAATACTGCATTTCCGTCCGCATGAAGGAAGCGCAGCTTCTTTTGAAAAACACCGACGATTCCATTCAGTCGATTGCATTTTCTGTCGGATATCACGATGAAAAATATTTCAGCCGTCTCTTCAAAAAAGTGACCGGACAGAGTCCGAGCGACTACCGGAAAAGCTGAAAATTCCGCAGGATTCCCCCATCCTCTAATGGTAATTTTTCTCATTTTTTGCTATAATAATTGTGTATGCGCCAACGCATAACTTTTACTAAAGGGGGTATCTTTTTCATGGATACGTATGTCATTTTACGAGATCTGGCAATTATTATCGTATTCGCAAAGCTGTTTGGTATTATTGCAAGAAAATGCAAAGCTCCTCAGGTCGTGGGTGAGCTGGTTGCCGGTATTGTGCTCGG
>CAVBNJ010000009.1:18657-22004 GCA_963596755.1 bacterium | reverse complement strand
GTATGGGGTGTCGCCGAAGAAGTACCGGGTGGAGAAGATGGAAAAGAGCAAGATGTAATTGGAAAAAGCCATGGGGAAGGCTTATGATGAAAGAGAAAAAGAATGGGAGGTTTTTCAAAGATGGTATTACGATTAGAAGAATTCCGGGACAAACTGGCTGGCTGCTGGACCGGAAAAAATGTGGGCGGTGTGCTTGGAGCGCCGTTTGAGTGCAGACGAATGGTTCCAAATGTTGATTTTTATGTGCAGGATCTGACGATGGGGCCGCCTGCGAATGATGATCTGGATCTGCAGATTGTGTGGCTTGCTGCAGTCGAGCGCTACGGAAGAAACGTCAACGCATCGATTCTCGGTGAATACTGGCTTTCGTATGTGATTCCGAACTGGGTGGAGTACGGCACCGGAAAGGCCAATCTGCGTGCCGGTCTTGTGCCGCCGATGTCGGGCGATGTGGACAATACATATAAAAACAGCAACGGCTGCTGGATCCGTTCCGAACTCTGGGCATGCCTGGCACCGGGACACCCGGAGATTGCAACGCGGTATGCGTATGAGGATGCGATCGTGGATCATGCGCAGGAGGGAATGTACGGGGAAATCTTTACAGCGGCCATCCAGAGTGCGGCGTTTGTGGAGAACGACCGCGAGAAGCTGGTGGAAATCGGACTTTCTTACATTCCGGAAGACTGCGACCTGACTAAAACCATCCGGAAAACGCTGGAATGCTACCACAATGGTGTGGATCCGCTGGAAGCGAGAAAGATCATCCACAATACAGCGCCTGGAACGTTTGGGATTCAGGACAATACGCTGTATAATATTCCGACGGAAAACAACGAGGGAATGGAACTTGGCGCGCCGGGTTATGATGCACCGGAAAATGTGGCCTATGCCGTGCTCGGTCTGCTGTACGGGGAGGGCGATTTCGGCAAGAGCCTGATTCTGGCCAATAACTGCGGCGAGGATACAGACTGCACCTGCGCGACACTGGGCGCACTGCTTGGCATTCTCTATGGTGCATCCGGCCTGCCGGAAAAATGGACAAAACCGCTGAACGATAAAATTGTTACGATGTGTATTGATAAGACAAGCAGCGGCATCTGGGTCCCGGAGACGGCAACGGAACTGGCAGAGCGCATCCTGCGCGACGTACCGGGATTTCTGGGACAGGATCTCTGCGATGCCTTTGCAGAAGGCGGTATGACAATTGAATGCCAGGAAAAAGATGCCTTATATTGTAAAAAAACGACAGACTATCTGCCGCGCATGAATGGAAATGGAAAGACAGAAGAAATGCCGATCCGCGAGCTGTGCTCCCTGTCATCTTACGTTGCGCGCTACCAGTTCCCGGCTTTTTGCGTCATGGTCGATTACGGCGATTCCGTATTCTTCCGCCGCGGCGAAAACCGGAAACTGAAAGTAAAAGTTGTCAATTCCCACACCATGCGCGAACAGCAGTGGGCCAGAATCCAGCTCTACCTGCCGGACGGCGTAACTGCTGTCGGCGCATCAAGCGCAGAGCTGCCGCTCAATAACCTGTACCTTGCGTGCGCGGAAAAAACGTTCGAGCTGAATACCGAAGAATTCCAAAACAGCCGTCTGGAGCTCATCATCGACGTCTCCCTGACCGGAAGACATTCGGATGGACCGGTAAAAGTAGTATTGTTTGCGGGGGAATAAAAAATGAAAACAATAGAAGAAATGAAATCCTTTCCGATGGCAAGAAAAAATTATCAGCCGGAAAAAGTAGAACCGCTGTCGGAAGAGCAGATGAAATGGTTCCGGGATGCGAAATTCGGCATGTTTATTCACTGGGGCGTATATTCGATGCTCGGAAAAGGGGAATGGGTGCTGATGAATGAGCATCTCGACGTGAGAAAGTATGAGACATTGAAAGATGACTTTCTGGCAGAGAATTTCGACGCGGAACAGTGGGCAAAGAACGCAAAAGCGGCGGGAATGAAATATATGGTACTGACGACGCGCCATCACGACGGCTTTTGTCTGTTCGACTCAAAATGCAGTGATTTCACGGCAATGAAAAGTGCCGCGCACCGGGATTTTGTGAGGGAATATGTGGACGCGTGCCGGAAAGAGGGCCTGAAGGTTGGCTTTTACTACTCCCCGATGGACTGGCGTTTCCCGGGATATTTTATGCCGGATCTGTACTGGGAAAGTGCGGAAGCGATGAAAAAGCAGTGCCATGACCAGCTGATGGAACTGATGACCAATTACGGAAAGATTGATCTTCTCTGGTTTGACGGCGAGTGGCTTGCACTTGGCGGACTGGAGTGGAATGGCGAGAAAAGCTGGCACAGAAGAGAAGACTGGCAGACGAGTGAATATATGCGGGTCAATTATTTCTGGGAATCCGAAAAGCTCGTGAATGAAATCCGAAAGCTGCAGCCGGACATTATGATCAACAACCGCGGCGGATGGGAAGGCGATTTCCATGTGCGGGAGCGCAGAATCGACGGCATGCGGACGGACAAGCCGTGGGACAGCAACGACTGTATTGCGGATTCCTGGGGCTACATCCCGGGCAGACCGGTGCTGCCGTTGCGCCAGTTACTTCAGAATCTTGTTTCGATCGTGGTGCGGGATGGAAACTATCTGCTGAACATCGGTCCGGACGGAACGGGAAAAATGGATGAGGAGCAGGTAGAACGCCTGCGCCAGGCCGGGGAATGGCTTTCAAAATACGGTGAAACCCTGTACGGTCTGCGCGGCGGCCCTGTGATTGCAGACCGCTGGGGCGGAACAACGTACCGCGACAATATTGTGTATGTGCATATTCTGGAATGGGAAAAAGATCAGATCACGTTTACGATCCCGGAGAATACGCTGGAAAAATGGGAAGTGATTTCCGGCGGAAAAGCAGAACTGACCGAAGAGAACGGAACCTTTTCGATCTCCGTTCCGATCCCGGAACGCGACAATATCGATACCATTCTGAAACTCACCTTTGCAGAGCCGATTGTATGGGAAGGCTGCAGAGGACGGGAAAATGATGTGTATGGACTCGCAGACGGACTGAAAGAAGAATAGAAGATACAAAAAACGGATCGAGCTGTTCGATCCGTTTTTTAGTATAACCGGTGTAAATCACTTATTGTTCGTTTGCATCTTTCGGCAGCCGCACAATCCGTACCTTGTCGACTCTCCGGTCTGCCATTTTCAGTACCGTCACATCGAGCCCGTCCGAGACGAAATGATCGCCCTCCTTCGGCACGCGTTCCAGGATCCCCATGATCCATCCGCTGACCGTAAAGACGTCAAATTCTTTGTCAATATCGAGCTCCTCATACACCTTGTCGATGCTCGCCGTTCCGGTCACGAGGTATTCG
>CAVBNJ010000009.1:0-18240 GCA_963596755.1 bacterium | reverse complement strand
TCCATCTCCATAAAGCCGATCGCATTCTGAATCAGATCGCCCTCCTGGTCGTCGATGTCGCCCTCCTGGGTTGCCTCCTCGACGATCGTCATCAGCTCCTCATCGGTGATGCCGTGGCTTCCGGAGGATTTGAAGATGCGGGAGAGCAGCTTTTTCCACTGGGAAAAGAGAAACGTCACCGGCGTTAAGAGCACCATCAGAATGTGAAGAAACGGCGCGGAAAATTTGGCGAACGCTTCCGGGGATTCTTTTGCAATGCTTTTCGGGGAAACCTCGCCGAAGATCAGGACTACCACCGTTGTGACGATCGTGGAAACCGTCGCGCCGGAGTCGCCGCCGAGGAGCTTGATAAAGAGCACCGTGGCAAGGGAGCTGAGCCCGATGTTGACGATGTTGTTTCCGACGAGAATCGTGGAGAGCAGTTTATCGAAGTTTTCGAGAAGCTTTAATACCAGCTCCGCCCGTTTGTCGCCTTTTTCCGCCATGTTTTTCACGCGGATGCGGTTCAGAGACGTAAAAGAAGTTTCCGTCGCCGAAAAGTAGGCGGACAGCATAACGCAGATAACAATAACTATGAGTGACACAATGTCGCTGTTCATTTGTTTTTCGTTTTACAATCCTTTCATTGAGCAATAATTTCTTACTATTCTACGGTATGCAGAAAAAATTGTCAATAAGGCGGCCGGAAATCAGTGGAATCACAGGAAATACGAAACAGCGTTGTTATAACTGATATTTTCCACCATTTCTTTTAAGAATTCCAGATTCGCCGGGTACTCCCCGTTCTCTACCCAGTTTCCGATCTGGTTGCACAGAATCCGGCGGAAATACTCGTGGCGAGGGAAGGAGAGGAAGCTGCGGGAGTCGGTCAGCATGCCGACAAACGTGGAGAGCATGCCGATGCTGGAAAGTGTCGCAAGCTGATTTTCCATGCCGTACTTGTGATCGTTGAACCACCAGGCTGTTCCGAACTGCACTTTCGAGCGGGTGCCGGGAGCGGCAAAGTTTCCGGCCATGCTTGCAAGCATCGGATTGTCGCCCGGGTTCAGGGAATAGAGCACCGTTTTCGGAAGCGCGTCGTCCTCGTCCATATCGTTTAAGAAGGCGCCGAGCATCGGAGCGAATGCGAAATCGTTCATACTGTCAAAACCGGTATCGGCACCAAGCTGGCGGAACATGCGCTTCGAGTTGTTGCGGAGTGCTTTGATGTGAAGCTGCATCGCGATATGGTGTTTGTGATACAGCCGTCCCAGATTCGTCAGCAGAAAACCCTTGTACATGCCGAGGTCTTTTTCTGTGAGTACACCGCCGTTCATCCGTTTTTCAAACACGCCGTTTGCCTCAGCAGCTGTGCATGGAACGTAGAAGCAGCCCTCGAGACTGTGATCGCTGACGACACAGCCAACCGAGAGAAAGAAGTCGAGGCGGCAGGAGAGTGCCCGCACCATATCCTCCGCGGATGCAATCGCCATACCGGCAGCAGATGCGAGTTTTTCGACGTATTCTGGGAAATCCGGCTTTTCCAGATGGACAGCGCGGTCCGGGCGGAAGGACGGCAGAACATGGCAGGCAAAGTTTTCCTGCTTTAATGCCAGATGGCAGTGCAGACCGTCCGCAGGGTCATCCGTTGTGCAAAGATGCGTCACATGCTGATTCAGAATCAGATTGCGTACCGTAAAGTCCTTCGTCTGCAGTTTTGCATTCGCCTCATCCCAGATCTCCTTTGCCGTTGCGCGGGAGAGCGGTGCTGTGATTCCGAAATACCGCTGCAGCTCCAGATGCGTCCAGTGATACAGCGGGTTGCCGATCGCATTTTCAATCGTCTCGGCAAATGCCAGATATTTGGCGTAATCGTCGGCAGATCCGGTGATCAGATCCTCCGAAAAGCCCATCGCGCGCATCGCACGCCATTTATAATGATCCCCGCCGAGCCAGACACGCGTCAGATTCTCCATCTGTCGGTCCTCGAGAATCTCCTGTGGATTCAGATGATTGTGATAATCAAAAATCGGCATATGCTCGGCAGCTTCGTGGTACAGCGTTTTCGCCGTATCGGTCTGCAGCAGAAAGTCAGCGTCCATAAAAGGTTTCATAAAGATAAGTCCCTCCCTTTAGAATTGAGCGGTCAGAGCGGCAAGGGTATCTGCCACAGCGCCAGGTCCCTGAAGCATCGAAACGAAAGCATCCAGCACGCGGTCGGAAAGTCCTGCGGAAATCAGATCCACGCCGAAAATCGAAGCGTCGGAGAGCAGCGGAGCAAGCGTCTTTGCAAGCGCCTCACGGTCAGCCGGTGCGCCGAGTTTCAGATTCTGCACATACGGGCGGACGGAAGGAAGCAGCGGGTCCGGGCTGAGCTCAAACGCATTGCCGCTGTCATCCACGCCCATCAGATACCGCAGCCATCCCGCAAACACAACCGGAATTGCCGTAAGATCCGAAAGCGACAGCTCCGGAGAAGCGAGATACGATTTGATGGTCTCACCGAAACGGATTGACAGCTTCTGTGACGTATCGGTTGCAATGCGCTGCGGTGTATCCGGCATGAACGGGTTCGGAATGCGGATGTTCAGTACCTCATCGATAAACTGTTTCGGCGAGAGGATACCGGGATCGGTGACAACAGGCAGTCCTTCGACATAGCCGATGCGCTCCACCAGCTTTTTCAGCACCGGATTTTTCATCTCCTCGCTGATCAGCTGGTAATCCAGCAGGCAGCCGAACACAGCAAGCGCGGTGTGCAGCGGATTCAGGCAGGTGCAGACCTTCATGCGCTCTGTTTTATTGACAGTTTCACGGTCGGTAAAGATCCATCCGCTTTTGTCCAGCGGCGGCCGTCCGTTCGGGAAATGGTCTTCGACAACGAGATACTGGCATTCCTCCGCATTGACGAACGGAGCGACGTAAGTGTGGCGGGAAGTGACGATCGGTCTGGCATCGGCGAGGCCGTCTTCTTCAAGCATCTTTTCGATGGATGCGTCTGGCCGCGGCGTGATTTTGTCGATCATCGTCCATGGGAAGCTTACCTTCTCCGGATTCTGCAGATAGGCTAGGAAGCCCGGCTGCACCAGTTTATTTTCTTCCCAGGCGGCAGCGTAGGCGGTCAGGGCAAGAGAAAGTTTTTCTCCGTTGTGGGAGCAGTTGTCGGTGCTGACCATCGCAACCGGTTTCTCTCCGGCAAGAAATCTTTCATATAAAAGAGAAGCAACTTTTCCCATATAGCTGGTCACGTTGGCAGGTCCTGCGGCAAAGTCGGCAGCGACCGCCGGCAGCAGATCGCCTGCGCCGTTTTTCAGAGAGTAGCCCTTTTCGGTGATGGTGAAGGTTGCCATCTGCAGGGAATCCTTCGTGAAAATTTCTTTTAATCGGGCAAAATCAGCGGAATCCGGCGTGTCGGCGGCCAGCGATTCGGCGATGCTTCCGACAACGGTTTTCTCAACGGAGCCGTCTGCTTTTAAAGTTACAAGAATGCTCAAATTATCGTGCGGCTGGTACATATCGCGGATGATTTCGGTATCAAAGCCCTCTGCGACAACGACGCCGCGGTCGAATGTGCCGTTGTTCAGAAGTTCCTGCGCTGTATTCGCCTGAAAAGCACGGAAAATATTTCCGGCACCGAAGTGTACCCAGCACGGAGCTTCCTTTGTGCGTGCAATCATTGCTTCGCGGTCATACGACGGGAGCGCATAGCCTGCGGCTTCCCATGCATTTTTATCTGCCAGTCCGGCAGCAGTCAATGAAAGAGACATCAGTAAAAACCTCCTTTAAATTCCACGTTTGTGACTCTTGTCGATGGCTTCCCAGAGTCCGTTCAGGTAAGTCGCGCCGAGTGCGCGGTCATACAGTCCATAGCCCGGCATGGCCTTCTCGCCCCAGATCATGCGTCCGTGGTCCGGGCGGATCGGGCCGTCAAAGCCGATGTCGTACAGCGCTTTCATGATCTCATACATATCGAAGCTGCCGTCCGAGGAAAGATGTGCGGCCTCCTCGAAATCCTGCTGGCTGTGGAATTTCAGGTTGCGGACATGAGCGAAATGGATGCGGCCCTTTAAGGAACGGATCATATCCGGCAGATCGTTCTCCAGGTTCGTTCCGTAGGAGCCGGAGCAGAAGGTCACGCCGTTGTGCGGATCATCGACCATTGCCATCATGCGCAGAATGTTTTCTTTATTAATGATGATTCTCGGAAGTCCGAATACGCTCCACGCCGGGTCGTCCGGGTGAATCGCCATCTTGATGTCGTATTCATTGCAGACCGGCATGATGCGTTCAAGAAAGTATTTGAGGTTGGCAAACAGTTTCTCATCATCCACATCGCGGTAAGCAGCAAACAGCTCTTTGACCTTTGCCATGCGCTCCGGCTCCCAGCCCGGCATCACGGTGCCGTTCATATCGCCGGCGATGGATGCAAACATTTTCTCCGGAACGAGGGCATCGACAGCCGCCTGCGTATAGGCAAGCACCGTCGATCCGTCTGGGCGGACACGTGCGAGTTCCGTTCTCGTCCAGTCGAAGACCGGCATGAAGTTGTAGCAGACGAGGTGAATGTCCTCCTCGCCGAGATGTTTTAACGTTTCAATATAATTGTCGATATACTGCTCACGGTCCGGGCTGCCGATTTTGATGGCGTCGTGGATGTTGACGCTCTCGATGCCGGAGATATGAAGTCCAGAGGCCTCGACCTCCTCTTTTAAAGCGTGAATCGCCTCGCGCGTCCACACCTCGCCCGGTGTCGTGTCGTACAGCGTTGTGATCACTCCGGTCACGCCCGGAATCTGGCGGATCTGCTCTAAGGTGACGGTATCAAACTTGGAACCATACCAGCGTAATGTCATTTCCATAAGAAAAACTCTCCTTTATGATGTGATGTTTCGTATTTCTCTGCTTTTTATTGTACCGTTTTGAGGGAAAAAAGCCATGGCAAGAATTGTTGAGCACATTGCAAAAATTGCGGTGCTCCGGGCGGGAAAAGCAAAATCACTCCACAGGTGTGATAAGTAATATCTTTCTGGTATGATCAATTAATAGGAAAAACCTATAAGCACTTCATCGAAATAACGATTACCAAAAGGCGTTTTTGGGGTTGCACATTGGAAAAATCTGCATTATAATATGCCATGTAATCGAGAAACACATAAAACATATCGACTTAGTAGGAAAGGAGAACAGCAAATGAAAAAAACAGACAACAGACGAATGCAGGAGAACAGAATGATGGAGATGTGTTGTTGCTGTTGCTGCAGCTCCAATCAGAATAGAGAAAAATAAGAACATTCGCAGGCAGAAAGAACATGGCAGAACATGCATGTGCGGGCAGGCCGGAACGAATGCCTGCTATTTTTTTAATCTTTTTTAAAAGAAATGCGAATAAACAACATAAAAACAGAGAAAAAACAGATATAGAAAAATCAGGAGGACAAATAACATGAGCGGATGCGGATGCAGCTTTACCCCAGTTGAAAATAAAGAAAACGAAGAAATCAAATACACCGACGCGCTGGCAGAACAGTTTGCAGCAGAAGTCGGGGTAGATCCAAGACCAAATGAAACGTTAGTAGAAATCGATGAGCGCGGCGCTTTCATCCGTCAGCCAAATGCATTTATCCAGCCATTCGGCGATAAAGAAGGCGACCTGAAAGCAGAGGCAAACCGCTTCGGTATCTACTGGGCAACCGGATGCAACTGGTCCAACCGCCCGATCATCGTGCGGGAGCTCTTAGGACTGCAGGATGTGATTTCCGAGACGAAAGTTTCCCCATCCGGCGAGACGAACCGTTACGGACACGCATTCGGACTGTACCCGGACTTCAAAGATCCGGCAACAGGAGCGTACTTCTTAAGCGAGTTCTATAAAAGAGCAAACCCGGATTTCAAAGGAAGAGCAACAACACCGACACTGGTGGACGTCAAAGAGAAAAAGGCCGTGAACAACGATTATCACCGACTGACAAACTACCTCGAAGTGCAGTTCCGTCCATTCCAGCCGAAAGATGCGCCGGACCTGTACCCGAAAAAATTCCGGAAAGAGATTGATGAATTTAATGACTGGCTCTTCCCGCATGTCAGCAACGGTCATTACCGCATGGCATTCTGCCAGTCACCGGAGGCATACGACGAAGCATACGAGGATTTCTATGAATCCCTCGACAAGCTGGACAAACGACTGGAAACCAACCGTTTCCTGTTCGGCGATTACATCACCGACAGCGATGTCCGCGCTTACGTCACCCTGATCCGCTGGGATGTCAGCTACTACCACAACGTAGGACCGGTGAAAAAACCGATCCGCGATTACAAAAATATCTGGGGCTATTTAAAAGAGCTGTATGCGATCCCGGCCTTCCGTCACGGAAGCGATCCGCAGGTACTGGCACTTTCCAGACCGGGCAAGAAGCTGGGCGAGGTACTCTTCCGCGGATACAACGAACGAATTCTTGCAAAAGTAGATTTCGAGAAACTGATGGCAGATGACGGATCCAGAAGAGCACTCAGCAAGACACCGGACGAAGTATTCCTTCGCCATCCGGAGGGAGAAACCTACGAGGATTACGCAGGAGAAATCTCCAAGACAATCTGGAACAGCCCGAAATGGGAAGACAGAAATCCAAAGAACGGCGTACTTTCCGTGGATGCATCGATCAATCCGCTGAAAGGACTTTTATAAGAAAATAAAACAGAAGAATCCGGGGCGCTCTGGCGGAACACTCTCAGGCAGCCGGGGCGCGGCCGGAACCGATCATAGAAAACGAGGACATGAGGAGGAAACTATTATGAAAAAGAAATTATGGGCAGTATTAGCAGCGGCAGGCCTTGTGGCAGCGAGCCTCGCAGGATGCGGAAACAGCACATCCAATACGACAGACAGCAATTCCGGATCATCTGCAGCATCATCTGCATCTTCGACAGACAGCAGCTCCGCAGCCGATTCCAGTGAGAAGAAAGTGATCAAAGCCGTAACAAGCGGCACACTGGCACCGTACTTCTACGTGGATGACAACAATGAGCTGACAGGTGTTGATATCGACATTGTAAAAGAAGTTTTCAACCGCCTTCCGCAGTATGAACTGAAAATTGAGCAGGCAGATGCCCTGCAGGGCGTGCTGAGCGGTCAGTACGACATCGCAGTCAACAACTATGGATACACCGATGAGAGAGCAGATTCCTACTACTTCTCTTTACCATATAAAACAAGTTTCAACGAGTACATTCAGAGAACCGACGATGAGCCGCTGACCTCCCTGACGGATCTGGCTGACCGCGGATACAAAATTGAGCTGAGTGCAGGAAGCCTTACCGCAAACGCACTGGAAAAATGGAACGCAGACAACCCGGATCATCAGGTAAACATTGTATATTCCAATGCAAACTTCCAGGTTCGCTACCAGCACATCGTAGACGGAACCGCTGATGTGGCAATCGACGACGGACCGATCATCGACAACCTGCTTCCGCAGTTCGGACTGGAAGGACAGCTTGTTGCAAATGAAATCGATGAGGAAACTGAAGATTTCCTGTTCCCGCAGAACAACACCTACTTCCTGTTCGGAAAGAACGAAGAGGGCGCAGCACTCCGCGAGGATGTGGACAAAGCCTTAAAAGAGATGAAAGAGGACGGAACCCTTTCAAAGATCACAACCGAGTATCTCGGCGTGGACACCAGCCCGGACGAGAAATACTTTGATGAGACACCAAACTAGAAGATAAAAACAGAAGAGATGACAAAAACAGACGGGAAGCGGATCGAAAACATCCGTTTCCCGATTCTAAAAGGAGCGAAAAACATGGCAGAAATTTACCGGGTAGAAAAGGGAAGCGAAGAGTGGAAATACAAAGCGTATGATTACGTCAGAACCGATGCGTTCTGCTTCGGACAGAACATTCCGATTGAACTGGAATTCGGACAGGACGAGAGCAAAGACGATCTGCAGGCAATTCTCCTTGTGGAGGATCACAAGCCGGTAGCAGGATGCCGCATCGCGTTTCCGGCAGAAAAGACAGGAAAAATCGAGCGTGTCTGTGTCGTCAGAGAAAAACAGAAAAGCGGTTACGGACGCGTGCTGATCGAGGCAGCGGAAAAATGGCTGAAAGAATACGGTGTCGATCACATCGTCATCACAAGCCAGGACCGTGCCGCAGGCTTTTACGAAAAATTAGGATACAAGCTGAATCCGGATGCCGATCTTTCCGTGTATGACCACCATGCACCGAAGAAAGACGAAGAGCCGAAAAAACCGAAGAAAGATCTTGGATTTACCTGTGTACTGGTAGAAAAATACGTGTAAGAGAGGACAAGAATCATGGGAAAATTATTTGACGTTTCACTGGTATTTTCATCCATACCAGAATTGCTGACAAAGCTGCCGATCACACTGGAGCTGGCCGTAGTTTCCATGCTGATCGGGCTGGGACTGGGACTTGTGATGGCGATCATTAAAATGAAGAAAATCAAAGTGCTGACGCAGATTACGAATCTTCTGATTTCACTTCTTCGAGGAACACCGGTCATTGTACAGCTGTACGTTGCGTTCTTTGGTATTCCCATGATGTTCAAGGCAATCAACCAGCAGTTCGGAACGAACCTGGCAGTTGCCAATATTTCCGGTTTTGTCTATGCGATGATCGCTCTGGGACTGAACCAGTCGGGCTTTATGGCTGAGATTATCCGTTCGGCTCTGCAGTCCGTTGATCCGGGACAGATCGAAGCAGCGCATGCGCTCGGCATGACGTATCCGCAGACACTGCGCCGTATCATTCTGCCGGAGGCTTTTGAGGTTGCGCTTCCGACACTTGGAAACTCTTTTATCAGTATCATCAAAGGAACGTCTCTTGCCTTCACCTGCGCCGTTGTCGAGATTACCGCACAGGGCCAGATCATTGGAGGAAGAACGTATCGTTACTTCGAGGTTTACGTTTCACTGGCCATCATTTACTGGCTGGTAACGCTGGTGATCGAGCAGATCATCCGCGTGATTGAAAATAAAATCCGGATTCCGGACCAGGTAGAGCTGGCATCCGCAAACGGGGAGGGCAAGAAAAATGATAAAAATTGATCATTTATCCAAAAAATATAACGACAACGTGGTACTCGACGACATCAGCCTTGAGATCAAACAGGGTGATGTTGTGGGAATCATCGGTCCTTCCGGAACCGGAAAATCAACCCTGCTGCGCTGCGTCAACCGTCTTGAGACGCCGGAGCACGGCACGGTGACAATCGGGGATAAGGTAATCGACCTTTCTGAAAGAAAACCAAAAGACCTTCTGTATCTCCGTCAGAACACGGGAATGGTGTTCCAGCGGTTCAACCTGTTTGAGAAGAAAACAGCGCTGGAAAACGTGATGGAAGGCCTGATTGTTGTCAAGAAGATGAAAAAAGACGAGGCCAGAGCCATTGCATTGGAAGAACTGAAGCTGGTCGGCATGGAGAAATGGGCAAACCACTATCCGAAGCATATGTCCGGCGGACAGCAGCAGCGTGTGGCGCTTGCAAGAGCCCTTGCAATGAAACCGCAGATTCTGCTGCTCGACGAGCCGACCTCAGCCCTGGACCCGGAGCTCGTTGGTGAGGTACTCGACGTAATTAAAAAAGTTGCAGCACAGGGATACACGATGCTTCTCGTTTCCCATGAGATGAACTTTATCCGCCACGTATCGAACCGCGTGATTTTCCTGGATAAAGGCCACGTGGTAGAAGACGGAACACCGCAGGAAGTATTCGAGCATCCGCAGAATCAGAGAACGAGAGAGTTCTTCAGTAAGATGCATATTATGGCTCAGCCTGAATATGTGATTTAAATTGAGCAGTGCCAGAAGATAATGAAGCAGGAAATTTAGTGCTTGCACGAAATTTTCTGTTTTATTATCTGATGATAGGGCGACAGCCCACAGCCCAGGGAAGCGAAGCTTTTCTGGGCCGCACTGCGGACACAGCCAAAGAATAGAGGTGGATGATAATGATAGATGAAAAACGAATCGGGGAATTTTTTGCGGGGCTGGTAGCGATTGATTCGCCGTCTCTGCAGGAACGTGAGATGGCCGATGCCCTGAAAGCAAAATTCGCCGAAATCGGAGTTACATTTACAGAAGATCACACGCAGGAGCAGACCGGTTCCAATGCAGGCAATTTGTTTGCGCGCATTCCGGGAAGTCTTGAAGGAGAGCCGATCCTGCTGGCAGCCCATATGGACACGGTGGAACCGGCAAAAGGCAAAAAAGCGGTATTCCATGACGACGGAACCGTAACGAGTGACGGCACAACCGTTCTTGGCGCCGACGATCTCGCCGGTGTGACTGCAATTTACGAGGCGGTTCGCTACCTCATCGAGACCGAAACGCCGCACCGCCCGATCGAAATCCTGATCTCGACCGGCGAGGAGCTGTACTGCAAGGGAGCGAATGCGTTCGACTACAGCCCGGTGCAGGCAAAAGAAGCGTACGTTCTGGACCTGAGCGGCGCGATCGGTGCAGCAGCCTATGCGGCTCCGACACTCGTTTCGTTTAAAGCAGAAATCCAGGGAAAAGCCGCCCACGCAGGATTTCATCCGGAGGACGGCATCAACAGCATCCAGGCGGCCGCGCGGGCGATCGCGAATCTGCCGCAGGGCCACGTGGCTGAGAGCACCACTGCCAACATCGGAAAAATCGGCGGCGGTTCCGGCACCAACATTGTATCCGAGCGCTGCGTTGTGGAAGGCGAAATCCGCAGCCTGAACCACGAGACAGCAATGGAGCTCCTTGCCATTTACAAAAAGACCTTCCAGCAGGAGGCAGACGCCGTCGGCGCGAAACTCGTCTGGGAAGAGACGCTGAACATTCACGCCTACGAGACGCCGCTGACCAGCGCAGCCGCAGAACATTACAAGAGTGCCGTTGCAAAAGAAGGCCTTACCGCTGCTTTTGAAAAAACCTTCGGCGGCAGCGACAACAACGTCTTTGCCCAGCACGGCATCGAGGGCCTTGTCATTGCAACGTCGATGAATCAGGTGCACAGCTGCGCCGAGTACACGAAAATCCCGGAAATTGCACAGGTTGCACGGATTCTCGTCCATCTGGCCGCAGAAGCATAAAAACAATCAGAAAACCGCATCCCATTTCCAGAAGAACCAAGTCAGGAAATGGATGCGGTTTTTTTATATGTAAAACGTTTTCTATTTTGCAGCTGTCAGTCCGGGCTTTTTCATCATCCGATAATAAACCGGAATCAGCAGTGCAATCGCACCGAACCAGGCAAGCGGGCTTGCGATGCAGACGGCAGTGTAGCCGATGATCCGCGACAGCCAGATGGTAGCGGCAAGACGCATCACCAGCTCAATCATGCACGCGGCAAACGGAGCACGTCCGTTCTGCATACTCTGAATCGAAGTACGGTAGACAGCCAGAAGACCGAGCAGGAAATAGAACGGGGCTTCGATGGTCAGGAACATATCGGAGTAATGGTAGATCTCCGCGGTCGGATTCGAAAGAAACAGCTCGACGATCGGATGGCGCAGCAGAAGAATGCCGATGCACATCAGAATGTTGAACGCTTCCGTCTGGATCAGCGAAGCGCGCACGCCGAGGCGGATGCGGTCTTTTTTTCCTGCGCCGTAGTTCTGTGCAACGTAGTTGGAGATCGCCGTCATCATGGCATTATTCACAAGGACGGAGAGCTGGTCGGCTTTCGAAGCAGCCGTGTAGCCTGCAACGGCTGCCGTTCCGAGTGAGTTGACAACGGCCTGCATCGCAAGCTGGCCGATACACATGACGGACATCTGGAATCCCATCGGAAAGCCGGTTTTCAGGTGAAGAACGGCGGCACCTTTGAGATCGTGAAAATCCTCGCGGCGCAGATGCAGGATCGGGAAATTCCGAAGTCCGACTATCGTGCTGAAAACGGCGGAGAGGAACTGCGAGAGAATCGTTGCCCAGGCAGCACCTGCAACGCCCATGTGCATCGGAACGATGAACACGATGTCGAGCACAATGTTGAGCACAGACGAGAATACCAGGAAATACAGCGGTGTTTTGCTGTCGCCGAGTGCGCGGAGCATGTTGGAAATCATGTTGTAGAACACGGTAGCGCCGGTGCCGAGCAGAACGATGAACATATAGGCGTTTGCCTCGTCGGCGATGTCATCCGGAATCTGCATCCAGACGAGAATCTGGCGGGAAAGCAGACAACAGACGAGCGTCAGAACAACGGTGAACGCGATGCTGAGCAGTGTGGAAACCGCAATACTTTTGCGCATGCCCTGTTCATCCTTCGCGCCGCAGCGCTGGCCGAGGCAGATACCAAAACCGCCGGTAAAGCCGTTGATGAAACAGAAGACAAAGTAGATGATGATACTGGTGGAACCAACCGCAGCGAGCGATTCCGCACCGAGTGTCTTTCCAACGATCACGGAATCCGCCAGCGTATAGAAGAGCTGGAACAGATTGCCGAGGATGACCGGAACGGCAAATTTTAAAAGAGACCAGAACGGGCTTCCGGTCGTCAGGTCCATTTCTCTGGAACGAGAGCGAGACATAGAATCCTCCTTCTTGCATCGAGTGGGATGCATCGGTATAATATAAGCATTAAGATTGAGATAAGGGGAGAATTGCAGATGGCAAAGAAAAAAATTCTGGTGGACGATACCAGGCGGGAACTGGAGGAACACGGAACAGAAACTTTTCCTCTGACGGTCAACCACGACGATCTGTGGATGTTCGAGGGGAAAAATGTTCCGATCCACTGGCATCAGGAAATTGAGATCAGCCTTCCGCGTGAGGGGAAAGCGGTCTATCAGATTTACCAGAACAGCTATGAAATTTCACCGGGAGACGGCCTGCTTCTGAACCGCAATGTGCCGCACAGCTGCCATTCGCCGAACAATGCTCCGGCGAAGTACACGACGATTCTCGTGCGGCCCGATTTTATGTACGGAGATTTCGGAAGCGATGTCGAGCGCAACTGCTTCCGGCCGTTTCTGCAGAATTCTGCGCTGCCCTGCATCCGCATTCCGGGGAAGGAAGCGTGGGGAAGAGAAGTTCTGCAGCGGCTCGATGAGGTCGATGCGCTGTTCTACGAAAAGCCGTGCTGCTATGAGCTGAAAATCAAGGGGCTTCTCTGTGAGGCCATGTTCCAGGTCTTTTCTGTGCAGCAGAAACACCAGACACCGTTCATTCCGGCCAACCAGGCAGAGCTGGTGCGGCTCGAGCAGATGCTGAACTACATCCATACCCATTTTGAACATGTCGTTTCTCTGCAGGAGCTCGGCGAACAGGTGCATCTTTCACGCGAGGTCTGCTGCCGCCTTTTCCGGAAAATGACGGGAAAGACGGTGACGCAGTATCTCGAGGAATACCGCACGGGCCAGAGTCTTTCTCTCGTCGAGAGCGGCCAGTATTCCATGACGCAGATCGCCGGCCTGGTGGGCTTCAGCAATGCCAGCCGTTTCGCAGCCGCATTCCGGCGGCAGTTCGGCTGTAATCCCGGAGAATACAATTCTCGAAAGCAGCAGGAGGGGAGATAGGGTTTCGTTTTCCTGCTGCCTGCTCTATTATAGAAAGACAGAGCGGAAAAAGCCATTCTGTAGTTGCTCTTGTTGATACCGATATTGATTTTAATTGCCCATTTCTTTAATAGCCTGAAGCATCTGGAGATCTTCTGCGGTCAGTTTGATATTGGAAACCATGGAGCTGCCGTCCGGTTTTTTCACGGTGACTTCGAGAATCGTTCCCTCCTCCAGCGGAGAGGATGCGAGAAGACTTGTGAATTTTACAAATTTCGGGTGGATCTGCGCAAAACGGTCTCTCATATTTTTTAATTCCATTAATTTCATCGGGTTAAATGCCATAATAAAAAATCCTCACTTTCCAAAAAGACATGAGAGTATTCTAACATGGAAAAGAAAAAAAGCAAACGGATAAAAACAGAAAAGACAGAGATACTGGAAATAAGAATAAAAGATTCTCAATAACGGGGTGAAAACGAATGAAGAGAATGAAAAAGTATCTGCTGTTTTTTCTTTTGGGCTACTGTATTTATCTTGCGATCGAGGTGACATACCGCGGTTACAGCTTCCGTCTGATGGGCGTTGCCGGAGGGCTTTCACTTGCCGGAATCGGAATGCTCGAGGATGCCGGGCTGCGCCGGTTTCCGCTGGTGTTTCAGATGATGGTATCGGCTGTCCTGATCACGGCCATCGAGCTGTATTCAGGCATGTTTTCCCTGCGGGTGCTGCATTACCGCATGTGGGATTACCGGGAGCTGCCGTTTTCCTTGTGTGAAGGACTGATCTGCCCGTGGTTTTTCGGGATCTGGTATCTGCTCTCGGCGGTCGGGATTTTTCTTACGGACTATGTGAGTTATTATATTTTTCATGAGGGGACACATCCTGTGTATCGGAAAAAGAAAAAGGGTTGTGCCAAAGGTGAGTTCGTTATAAAATAAGAAAAAAACAACCCAGGCAGGAGGAAACCATGGAAAACGAAAAAAACTATCTGGAATATCTCGCAGAATTGTACCCGACCATCGAAAAAGCAGCGACCGAAATCATCAATCTGCAGTCCGTCATCAACCTTCCAAAAGGAACCGAGCATTTCCTTTCGGATATTCATGGCGAATATGAGGCATTTTCCCATGTACTCCGCAACGGTTCCGGCGCGGTGCGCAAGAAGATCGACGATGTCTTCGGCCACACGCTCGGCATTTCGGAAAAACGTGCGCTCGCAACCCTCATCTATTACCCGAGAGAGCGCCTGGAGATGGAGAAAAAACAGCAGGAGGACATCGATGACTGGTACAAGGTTATGCTGTACCGCCTGATCGACGTCTGCAAAGTGGTTTCTTCCAAATATACCCGCGCCAAGGTGCGCAAAGCCCTTCCGGCAGACTACGGCTACATCATCGAGGAACTGATCACCGAGAAGCCGGAGGTGCTCGACAAAGAAGCATATTACGAGGCGATCATTCAGACGATCCTCGAAATCGGCAGCGCCGAGAACTTCATCATCGCTGTGGCAGAGCTGATCCAGCGGCTCGTTGTCGATCATCTTCACATCATCGGCGACATCTTCGACCGCGGACCGGAGCCGTATAAAATCATGGACTGCCTGATGAACTACCATTCCCTCGATATCCAGTGGGGAAACCACGACGTTCTGTGGATGGGAGCGGCTGTCGGCCAGCCGGCGTGTGTCGCAAACGCCATCCGCATCTGTCTCCACTACGGAAATCTCGATGTGCTGGAAAACGGCTACGGCATCAACATGCTCCCGCTGGCGACGTTCGCGCTCGAGACATACGGGGACGATCCGTGTGAATGCTTTGCGGCAAAGGGCGGCGGAGATATCGGAAATTCGCAGGAAATGCTGGAACGCCGCATGCACAAGGCAATCACCGTGATGCAGTTAAAACTGGAAAACCGCCTGATCCGCGAAAATCCGGAGTACGGCATGGAGAACCGCTGTCTGCTGGAGAAAATCGATTATCAGACTGGAACCGTGACGATCGGGGAGAACACATACGCGCTGCGCGACAAGAGCTTTCCGACGATCGATCCTGCCCGCCCGGATGAGCTGACGGCAGAGGAGACGGAGGTGCTCGACAAGCTGATCTTCGCCTTCCGCAACAGCGAGAAACTGCAGTCCCACGTCGATTTCCTGCTGAAAAAAGGAAGTCTCTACCGCGTCTACAACGGAAATCTGCTGTACCACGGCTGCATGCCGATGAACGAGGACGGAAGCCTGAAAGAAGTCATGGTGGACGGAAAACTGTATAAGGGAAAAGCACTGTACGATATTTTAGAGCACAACGTGCGCCGCGCGTTTGTCAGCCGTGATAAACACAAACGGGAGCAGGGCCGCAACACCCTGTGGTATCTGTGGACCGCACCGAATTCCCCGCTGTACGGCCGCGACAAGATGACGACGTTCGAGCGATATTTCCTTGCGGAGAAAGAAACCTGGACCGAAGTGAAAAATGCGTATTACCGTCTGATCGAAAAAGAGGAGACGGCAGATTTGATCCTGGGAGAATTCGGCCTTACCGGTGACAATATACATATCATCAACGGCCACGTGCCGGTACACCAGAGTGCAGGCGAGAGTCCGGTCAAATGCGGCGGCAAAGTGCTGATCATCGACGGCGGATTCTGCAGAGCGTACCATAAAGAAACCGGCATCGCGGGCTACACACTGATCTACAACTCCTATGGCCTGAGCCTTACCGCACATGAGCCGTTTGAGTCGACCGAAAAAGCCATTCAGGAAGAAAAAGACATCGTTTCACGCCAGGTGGCCGTCCGCTACAACATGAAACGGCAGCTCGTCGGAGATACGGATCAGGGCCGTCAGATCCGGCAGCGCATCCGTGAATTAAAAGAACTGATCGAGGCTTACCGCACGGCACAGTTAAAGGAGCTTCTGTAACGGGAAAACAAGGGTTTTCAACAGAGAAAGAAGATGGTATAATAACAGACAGTGCGTATGAGAGAAAGAAGGAAAAACATATGAGAGCATGGATTGCCAGGATGACAGAAGAGAACATAGATCGTGATGCAATCGAAAAAGCAGGAGAAATTCTGAAAAACGGCGGTCTGGTGGCATTTCCAACCGAAACTGTATATGGTCTTGGCGGAAATGCGCTGGATGCCAAAGCTTCGGAAAAAATATATGCGGCGAAGGGCCGTCCGTCGGACAACCCGCTGATCGTCCACATCGGAAGAATGGAGGATCTCGAAACCGTAGCGGCGAACGTGCCGGAGAGTGCACGGAAACTGGCCGCAGCGTGCTGGCCGGGACCGCTGACGATGATTTTCGAAAAGACAGATGCCGTTCCGCTTGAGACGACAGGCGGTCTTATTTCTGTTGCAGTGCGTTACCCGAGCAACAAAGTGGCAAATGCGCTGATCTTAGCCGGAGGCGGATTTATCGCAGCGCCGAGTGCCAACACCTCGGGACGGCCGAGCCCGACGAAAGCCGAGCATGTGATCGAGGATCTTGGAGAAAAAATCGACTGTATCATCGACGGAGGTTCCGCCGATATCGGTCTGGAATCTACGATCGTCGATTTCACAGAGGAGATCCCGACGATTCTCCGGCCGGGCTATTACAACAAAGAGATGCTGGAAAAAGTGCTTGGAACCGTGCGCGTCGATCCGGGAATCCTTGCCGAGGACAGCCATGTGCGTCCGAAAGCACCGGGCATGCGCTACAAACATTATGCGCCGAAGGCGGACCTTACGATCATTCAGGGCGAGATGGAGCGGGTGATCCCGGAAATCAACCGCCTTGCCGGAGAGCAGGAAAAGGCAGGAAAAAAAGTGGGTGTGATCTGCACGGACGAGACAAGAGAGCAGTACACCACCGGAGACATCAAGAGTATCGGGCTGCGCGCCGAGGATGAGACGATCGCGCATCACCTGTTTGCAATTCTGCGCGACTTCGATGAGGACGGCGTGGAAGTGATTTATTCCGAGGCCTTCGACACCCCGCGGATGGGACAGGCGATTATGAACCGCCTTTTAAAAGCCGCAGGCCATAAAGTAGTAGAGGTATAACAGTGAAACATTACAACAGGATTTTATTTGTGGATGCGGACGATACCGCGCGCGCACCGATGGCGAAGACAATTCTGCAGAGCAAAGAGCTTCCGTGGCCGATGGAGATCGGTTCCCGGGGACTCGTGGTACTGTTTCCGCAGCCGGTCAACCAGAAGGTGGAGGCAGTGCTGGTGCGCAACGGACTTTCGGCCAAAGACCACACGACCACGCCGCTCACCGCAGACGATATCAACGACGATACGCTGATTCTCGTGATGGAGGACAGCCAGAGAGAAAAAATCCGTGAGGATTTCCCTGACGCACCCCATCTGCAGACGATCGCCGGATTTCTGCGGATGGCGGGCGACATCCCCGCGCTTTACGGGGAGCCGCTGACCGAATACGGAAAATGTTATGAAGCGCTGGAAATTCTGATTTCAGGAATTCTGGCACGCATGAAAGAGGAGGAAGAAGAACAATGATAGCATTAGGATGCGACCACGGCGGATACGAGCTGATGCAGGAGGTAAAAGCATATCTGGACAAACAGGGACTGGAATACCAGGATTTCGGATGCTACAGCACCGAGGCAGTCGATTACCCGGTTTACGCCAGAAAAGTGGGCCATGCGATCCAGAACGGAACGTGTGATAAAGGAATCCTGATCTGCGGAACCGGAATCGGCATTTCTATCACTGCAAATAAAATGGAAGGAATCCGCGCAGCACTCTGCACCGAC
>CAVBNJ010000008.1:0-22168 GCA_963596755.1 bacterium | reverse complement strand
GTCCATGTGCGTGAAAAAATCGGTGTCTATCGGTCGGAAGGGGCGGAAGATTCGCTTGAGCAGATGTGTGACAAGGCGCGGCTGGCGCTGAACACGATCGAGACGAAGGATGAAAAAAGGATCGCATTTTATGAAGGAACGATGCGCGAAAAACTGGTCATGGAGCACAACATTCTGGACCGCATTCCCGATGCACTGAAGTATCATCAGTTTCGCCTCTATCTGCAGCCGAAATACGATATGTTCACAGGAAAAGTCATCGGCGCGGAAGCCCTGATCCGCTGGATTCACCCGGAGATGGGCTTCGTCCCGCCGGATAAATTTATTCCGCTTCTGGAAAAAGAGGGTGCGATTTACGAAGTAGACCGCTACGTCTGGGAGGAAGCGTGCCGTGCCATGAAAAAATGGCGGGAGATGGGCGGAACACTCTTTCCGATTTCCGTCAATGTGGCGCGCGGCGATCTCTACCAGGAAGATTTCATGGAGGGCCTGCAGAAACTTCTTATGAAATACGATCTGGAAGCGAAGTACCTTCATCTGGAAATTCTGGAGCGCGCCTACGTCGAGGACTCCGACAACATGCATCAGATCATTGAGGACCTTCGTTCGTACGGCTTTGTGATCGAGATGGACGACTTCGGAACCGGCGAATCGTCGCTTGCAATGGCGGCGGAGCTACCGGTCGATATCTTAAAGCTGGACCGCCAGTTCCTGATTTCGTGCAGCAAAAACAAACGGTACGAAGCCGTTGTGCGGCTGATTCTGGATCTGGCAAAAGAACTGCGGATCGAGACACTCGCTGAGGGCGTGGAGACGCAGGAGCAGGCAGACTTCCTGATGTCGCTTGGCTGCCGCTACGCACAGGGCTATTTTTACGGAAAACCGCAGCCGGCAAATGAACTGCTGGAAAAACTGCAGGCAGAGGAGATGAGGAGTTTATGAAAAAAAGACAGGAGAAAAAAAGAAATTCCTTTCACGGCTACATTTTTCTGATGCTGATCGCGCTGGAATTTCTGATGTCGTTTACCTTTCTTGGATATATCCATGTGGAACCGATTTCCATCACGTTTGCCTATCTTCCGATTATTTTCGGGGCATGCTTCCTTGGAACATTTGAGTCGGGCGTGCTGGGCTTTCTGTTCGGCCTTGCGAGCATGTACAAAGCATCCGCGTATTATGTCATGTCGATGGATAAGATTTTCTCCCCGCTGCAGAGCGGCGAGCCGGTGAAAAGTATCCTGCTCAGCATTGGGGTGCGGATGCTGTTCGGCATTCTGATCGGGCTGATTTTTGCAGCGGCGAAGAAGAGGAATCATACCGGAGTATGGATTGGAATCTGCGCTTTTCTTGCGCCGAAGCTCCATGCGGGAATGACGTATTTCGGCATCCAGATGCTGTTCCCGGAGACGGGCTACACCGTTGCACAGACCTTTCAGGCCAGTGCTGCCGAATTGATTCTCCTGCTGTTCGGAGCTGTTTTAACGGTCGGACTCTGGAAACTTGGCCAGAAACCGGCGGTTCGAAAGTTTGAAGAGTATGTCGGCAAATCCGGTGAAAAAATGTCGCAGAACCGTCATGCGGCGGCCCTCTGGATTTTGTTTGTCGTCTTTTTCCTCTTCGTGCTGAGTGTGTCTGCGGTTTACTTTGCACAGCGCATCTTTTATATGCTGAATGTCCACGGTGTGATTGCATCTGATATCATACAGTATGACCTTCTGCATCTGCAGATCCAGTTTATGATGGCGACGCTGGCGCTCGGAGGAATTCTGATTCTGCAGATTGTCCTCGTCTACAAATATTTCTCTTATCGGGAATATATGGGCGAGATGGATGCGCTGACGAATGTGATGGGCCGCAGGCTGTTCATGGCGTACTGTGACCGACTGCAGAGACCGTCGGCGCAGAAGCAGGGCCAGACCGGCTGGTTTTTATTCCTCGATGTCGATTACTTCAAAAAGATCAACGACACCTTCGGCCACCCGGAGGGCGACCGCGTGCTGGAGAGCGTAGCGGCGGAATTAAAGAGGAGCTTCGGCACGCACGGAAAGATCGGCAGAATGGGCGGCGACGAGTTCGCTGTGATGCTGGAAAAACCGCTGATGCAGGAGGAACTGGAGAAAAAACTTGCTCTGTTCCAGGAGCACGCGGCAGCAATTCTTCCCGATTTCCGGGTAACGTGCAGCATCGGCGCATGCAGCTTTTCGTATCCGGTCGATATGGAAAAGCTCTACAAAGCGGCGGACGAGATTCTGTACGAAGCGAAAGAACAGGGCCGCGCGCGGTATGTGATCGGCACTTATGAAGAAAAATAAAAATTGTATACAATAATATACTTGCCATTTTGGAAAAGGTTGGATAAAATAGGCGTGACAATTACAAAATGAGAGAACTCGTATCAAAAGGAGAAATCATGAAGAAAAGAAGAAGCGTCATTGCGCTGCTTTTGGTTGCAGCTCTTACTGTTGTACTTGGCGGATGCCAGGATGGCAAGGATGGGAAAGCAGATTCTTCCGATACCACAAGTTCTCAGGTATCAACGGAATCAACCCCGGCAGGAGAACCTGTCATGGGCGGTTCTATCACGGTAGGAATTTCTCAGGACATTGAGGATAGTCTTGACCCACACAAAATGGTAGCGGCAGGAACGAAAGAAATCCTATTCAACGTTTACGAGGGCCTTGTAAAGCCCGATGAAGAAGGAAATCTGAACGATGCGGTGGCAGAGAGCCATTCAATCTCGGAGGATGGAAAGGTCTACACCTTCAAACTCCGGAACGGCGTCAAATTCCACGACGGAACGACGGTCACTGCAGAGGATGTAAAATATTCAATTGAACGCTGCGCAGGCATCAACGGGGACGGAACACCTTTTATTGAGTCCTTTTCCAATGTGGACAAAGTGGAGATTCCGGACGAGAATACCATCGACATCTATTTAAAAGAGGCGGACACGGAGTTTCTTGCCTATCTGACGGTGGCGATTGTACCTGAGCACGCGGAAGATCTGGAAACAAATCCGATTGGAACGGGTCCGTTCCGCTATGTATCACGCTCCCCGCAGGAAAACATCATCATTGAAAAATTCGACGATTACTGGGATACCGACAATCAGGCGTATCTCGACAAAGTAACGTATCGAATTGTAAAAGACAGCAATGCAGTCGTAACGAATCTGAAATCCGGCACACTCGATATGTATGTGCGCCTGAATTCCACCCAGCTTGCACAGCTTCAGGGAGATTCTGATTTTACGATTTATGACGGCGGCATGAACCTGGTGCAGGCGCTGTATCTGAACAATGCGGTGGAACCGCTCAATGATGTGAGAGTCCGCCAGGCGCTCTGCTATGCGGCAGACCGCCAGGAAGTCCTTGATATGATTGCGGACGGAAAAGGAACGATCATCGGAAGCAGCATGTTCCCGGCATTTGGAAAATATTATATGCCGGAACTGGCAGACCGGTATGAGCAGAATATTGAGAAGGCAAAAGAACTGCTGACAGAGGCCGGATACCCGGATGGATTCGAGCTGACGATCACAGTGCCGAACAATTATCAGCAGCATATCGATACCGCACAGGTTCTGGTGGAGCAGTTTAAACAGATCGGCGTGACTGCAAAAATCCAGCAGGTCGAGTGGGACAGCTGGCTGTCCGATACCTACGCAGACCGCAACTTCCAGTCAACGGTTGTCGGCGTCGATGCGGCATATCTGACGGGACGCGCACTGCTCGAGCGTTTTACTTCGACATCATCGAAGAACTTTATCAACTATAATAACGAAGAGTACGATAAACTGTACCAGCAGGTAAAAGCAAGCACGGACGAAAATGAGCAGATCGAGCTCTACAAACAGATGGAGACACTGCTCTGCGACGATGCGGCAAACCTGTATATCGAGGATATGGCGTGCGAGGTTGTTCTGCGGAGCGACTTTGCGGGATATACGTTCTATCCGCTGTATGTACAGAATATGGCTAAGATTTATAAAGTGAAATAAAATGATACCACAGGGTCAAAAGCCCAAAGCTCTGACGCAAGCTTGCTTGCAGGAAGAACTTTGAGCTTGGGACCCGCAAAAACATGAACAAGTAGCCATTTTTCGAAGAAAAATGAGCGGATTGCGAATGTTTTTGAAGATTGCGGGAGCACGAAGTGCGGAGCAATCTGGTATTAGAAACACAGGGGACTTCAAAGGCAGAGGGAAAGAAAAAACTCTCATTCAATTGTCAAACGCTGCCGGGAGAGGCCCCTGTAATTATTAGTAGAAAGACCGAAAATATGTTAGGCTTGACTTTTTTTCCGACACTGCCTACTATAGAAAAAGACAGAAAAACACGAGGGCTCCGCTGCGATGCGGGAGGCCCTTTTTATCTAGGCGTTTTTGAAAGAAGGGGGAACCATGACAGATTTTCTGGTAAGACGTTTTGTAAAAGATTATGAGAAAACCGACAATGCGGATGTGCGCACGAATTACGGTATTTTATCGAGCATCGTGGGAATCTGCTGCAATATTCTGCTGTTCACGGCGAAGCTGCTGATCGGCGTCGGTATGAACTCGCTGGCGATTATGGCGGATGCGTTCAACAACCTTTCGGACGCGGCATCGTCGGTGATCAGTTTCGTCGGTGTGAAGATGGCAAATAAGCCGGCCGACAAGGAGCACCCGTTCGGTCACGGCAGGATCGAGTACATCGCGGCGCTGATTGTCTCATTCCTGGTTATCGAAGTCGGCTTTACGTTTTTGAAAAGTTCCTTAGAAAAAATCCGCAACCCGGAGGAGATCACATTTCAGATGGTTCCGTTTCTGATCCTCGTGCTCTCGGTCGGCGTGAAGCTCTGGATGGCGTTCTTTAATAAGAAACTCGGAAACCGCATCCAGTCGAAAGTGATGCTGGCAACCTCGGCGGATTCCATGGGTGATGTGATCACGACAAGTGCAACGATTCTTTCGACACTGATCTGCCATTTCCTTTCGGTTAATATTGATGCGATCGCCGGACTCGTTGTAGCCGTGATTGTCATGTGGTCCGGTGTTTCGATTGCCAAAGATACACTCGAGCCACTGATCGGCCAGGGCGCCGACCCGGATCTGTATGACCGAATCATGAAAGCGGTTGCTTCCTACGACGGAATCGTCGGAACACATGACCTGATCGTCCACAACTACGGCCCGGGCAGAAGCATGGCTTCGATCCATGCGGAGGTGCCGCGCGACGTTGATATCGAAGTATCGCACGACATCATCGACCGCGTTGAGCACGAGGTCGGAGAGAAGCTGGGAATCCTGCTGGTCATTCACATGGACCCGGTGGAGATCCACGATGCGGCGGTTCTTGCAACGAAAGAGAAAGTAAGAAACGTCATCGCAATTCTCGACCCGGAACTTTCGTTCCACGATTTTCGTATGATTAATGGATCGGAAAAAAAGAAGCTGATTTTCGATCTCGAGATTCCATACTCTTATAAGAAGAAAGACTGCGACCATGTAATTGCGCAGATCGGAGCACTGATGAAAGAAATGGATGAGAAATACGAATGCGTCATCAACATTGACAAAAGCTACGTGGCAGTAGAGCAGTGACGGTGCCGCCAGATCCCTGCCAAAATGTTCCAATATTCAGTTTTTTGAAAAAAATAAAAAAATTTCAAAAAAGGTGTTGACTTTTCCCTTGCGATAGTGTATTATACATCTTGTCGCAAGGCAATGGGCTATCGCCAAACGGTAAGGCAACGGACTCTGACTCCGTCAGTTCCTGGTTCGAATCCAGGTAGCCCAGCTCATTGAAAGGTCTCAGGTCTCGTACCTGAGACCTTTTTCGATTCTCAAAAAGCTTTTCCAGTCAAGACATCATAAATACAGCAGGAGGACGAAACGATGAAGTATTCTTTTACAAGCAGAATCCGCTACAGCGAAATCGGTGAGGACGGAAATCTCACGCTGCCGGGACTCATCAATTATTTTCAGGACTGCAGCACCTTCCAGTCGGAAGCGATCGGTGAGGGGATTGCGGAACTCAAAAAACGGGGCTGCGCCTGGGTGCTGTCCGCGTGGCAGATTCATGTGCGCCGTTATCCGTCCCTCGGCGAAGCAGTGAAGATCACCACATGGGCGAGCGGCTTCAAAGGATTTCTGGGTATGCGTAATTTCACGATGGAAACCGAGGGCGGTGAGCTGCTCGCCTGCGCCAATTCCATCTGGTCTTACGTCAATATGGAAACCGGCCATCCCGTCCGCGCACCGAAAGAGACAACGGACGCCTACGGCATCGACGATCCGATCGACGAGGAGTTCGGAGAGCGCAAGGTGAAAATGCCGGAAGCGGATTTCGTCGGCGAACCGTTCCCGGTACGCCCGCACAATCTCGATACGAACCACCACGTCAACAACGCGCAGTTCATCTCGCTGGCAGAGGAATGCCTTCCGAAGAATTTCACCGTGCATCAGATGCGTGCCGAGTACAAACAGCAGGCACACCTCGGCGACATCCTGTGCCCGCAGCGCGCCGAGACGGAAAACGGCTGTTTTATCGCCTTAAACGATGAAAAAGGACAGCCTTACGTAGTTGTGGAATTTCAATGATTGTGGTACAATCGGAAAGAATGAGAACATGACAAGACAGTCAATAAACACAATGAGGAAAGGGAAATTTGCATGAGAGCACAGAACCTTACACTGTTAACAGATTTATATGAACTTACCATGATGCAGGGCTACTACGAGAACCCGTCCGATCAGATCGTGGTATTTGATGCATTTTATAGAAAGAACCCATGCGGCGGAGCGTACGCTGTATGCGCAGGACTGGAGCAGGTGATTGAGTATGTCCGCGACCTTCACTTTTCACCGGACGACATCGACTATCTTCGTTCCCTCCATATTTTCAACGATGATTTCCTGGAGTATTTAAGAGGCTTCCACTTCACCGGAGACATCTACGCGATCCCGGAAGGAACCGTCGTATTCCCAAGAGAGCCGCTCCTGAAAGTTGTCGCTCCGATTATGGAGGCACAGCTTGTTGAGACTGCTATCCTGAACATGATCAACCATCAGAGCCTGATCGCCACAAAAGCCTCCCGTGTCGTTTACGCGGCAAAAGGCGACGGCATTATGGAGTTCGGACTCCGCCGTGCACAGGGACCGGATGCCGGTATCTACGGCGCGCGTGCTGCCATGATCGGCGGCTGCATCGGAACCTCCAATGTCCTGACAGGACAGATGTTTGACGTTCCGGTCAAGGGAACCCACGCACACAGCTGGATCATGAGCTTCCCGGATGAGTATACCGCATTCAAAACGTATGCAAAAATGTATCCGGAAGCCTGCATTCTCCTCGTAGACACCTACGACGTTCTCGAATCCGGTGTTCCGAATGCGATCCGCGTTTTCAAAGAGATGAGAGCAGAGGGCTTACCGATGAAGGGCTACGGCATCCGTATCGACAGCGGTGACCTGGCTTACCTGTCCAAGAAAGCATACCAGATGCTGGAAGCAGAGGGCTTCGGTGATGCCATTATTTCCGCATCGAGTGACCTCGACGAGTACCTGATCGACAGCCTGAAAACCCAGGGTGCAAAGATCAATTCCTGGGGCGTCGGCACCAACCTGATCACTTCCGGCGACTGGCCGGCATTCGGCGGCGTTTACAAGCTGGCGGCTGCCAAAGATAAAGATGATGCTGAGTTCACACCGAAGATCAAACTGTCCGAGAACTCCGAGAAAGTAACAAACCCGGGCAACAAGACAATTTACCGTATTTATGATAAAGAAACCGGAAAGATCCGCGCCGATCTGATCTGCCTCGCTGGTGAGACCTTTGACGAGAGCAAAGATATGATCATCTTCGATCCGATCGAGACCTGGAAAAAGACGAAGATCAAAGGCGGAACGTACACCTTAAGAGAGCTTCTCGTTCCGATTTTCCAGAAAGGTGCATGCGTCTACACTTCTCCATCCGTCATGGAGATCCGCGACATCTGCACAAAAGAGAAAGATACTCTCTGGGAGGAGTCGAAACGTCTGGTCAACCCGCATGAGGTTTATGTGGATCTGTCCGACAAGCTGTACCACATCAAGAGCGACCTGCTCGAGGAGATGAGCATGAAGGCTCTCGACGAGCAGTAAGAAAGGAAGTCAAATGTTAAATATAGGAAGAAAGCAAAAGCTGGTAGTAGTAAAGAAAGTGGAATTCGGTATTTACCTTGGGGAGACCCGGGAAGCGGGCGAGAAGGAGCGTGTTCTTCTGCCGATCAAACAGGTGCCGGAAGGAACAAAAGAGGGAGATGAGCTGGAAGTATTTCTGTACCGCGATTCCAGCGACCGTCTGATTGCGACAACCAGAGAGCCGAAACTGGTACTTGGAGAGCTGGCTGTCTTAAACGTAGCTGCTACCGGAAAGATCGGAGCATTTCTGGACTGGGGTCTGGAAAAAGATCTGTTTCTTCCGTTTAAACAGCAGACCCGCCGCCTTCATCCGGGTGATGAAGTGCTGGTTTCCCTCTACATCGACAAGAGCGACCGCCTCTGCGCGACGATGAAGGTTTACCATTTCCTGAAAACCAATTCTCCGTACGTCGTAGGCGATACCGTCAAGGGAAGAATCTACGAGATCAGCGGAAACTTCGGCGTTTTCGTCGCTGTCGATGACCGCTTCTCCGGCCTGATTCCAAAGAGAGAGGCACAGGCAGATTACCACGTCGGCCAGGAACTCGAGTGCCGCGTCACCGAAGTCAAAGAGGACGGAAAACTGTCCCTGTCCGCACGCGGAAAAGCGTACGAGCAGATCGCAATCGATGCGGAGAGCGTACTCTCTGTGATCGAAGAATTCGCAGGCGTTCTCCCATTCGACGACAAAGCATCGCCGGAAGTCATTCAGAGAGAATTTGGCCTCAGTAAAGCCGCATTCAAGCGTGCTGTCGGCCATCTGATGAAAGAAAAACAGGTTGTCATCCGCGATGGAAAAATCTGGACGGCAGAGAAAGCAAAATAAGAGAGAATAACGATTCAAACGGCTTTTCCGCAGTTGCGTGAAAAGCCGTTTGCGCTTATAATCGAACTATGAGACTCTGTAAAAAAGAAGGAGAACTTTTATGAGCTTTACGCATTTACATGTACACACAGAATACAGCCTTCTGGACGGCTCGAACAAGATCAAAGAGTACGTTGCCAGAGTCAAGGAGCTTGGCATGAACAGCGCTGCGATCACCGATCACGGCGTCATGTTCGGCTGTATCGATTTTTATAAAGAAGCCCGCGCGCAGGGCATCAAGCCGATTCTCGGCTGCGAGGTTTACGTGGCACCGGGTTCCCGGTTTGACCGCGAGACTTCCCGCGGAGAGGACCGGTACTACCATCTGGTTCTGCTGGCGGAAAATAATACGGGTTATTCCAACCTGATGAAGATCGTTTCCGCAGGTTTTATCGACGGCTTTTACTACAAACCGCGTGTCGATATGGAGATTCTGGAACAGTACCACGAGGGCATCATCGCACTTTCTGCCTGCCTGGCGGGCGAGGTAGCGCGTGCGATGGTGCGGAACCAGTATGAGATGGGAAAAGAAGCAGCACTGCGGTACGAAAAGATTTTCGGAAAAGGCAATTTCTTCCTGGAACTGCAGGATCACGGCATCCCGGAGCAGCGGATGGTGAATCAGCAGCTCATGCGCCTTTCCGCGGAGACCGGCATCGAGCTGGTGGCGACGAACGATATTCACTACACATACGCCGAAGACGCCGATTCCCACGATATCCTCCTCTGCCTGCAGACCGGAAAGAAGATCACCGATACGGACCGTATGCGCTACGAGGGCGGTCAGTATTTCGTAAAATCTGAGGCGGAGATGGCATCCCTCTTCCCGTATGCACCGCAGGCAATCGAAAACACGCAGAAAATCGCCGATCGCTGCAATGTCGAGATCGAGTTCGGTGTCACAAAACTTCCGAAATTTGATGTGCCTGAGGGCTACACTTCCTGGGAATACTTAAATAAGCTCTGCTATGACGGCCTCGAGGAACGGTATCACCCGGCGACGGATGAGCTGAAAGCGCGGCTGAAATACGAGCTCGATACGATCAAAACGATGGGCTACGTCGATTACTTCCTGATCGTGTGGGATTTCATCAAATTCGCGCGCGACCACGACATCATGGTAGGACCGGGACGAGGTTCTGCGGCGGGAAGTATCGTTTCGTACACCCTCGGCATCACACAGCTGGACCCGATGCGGTATCAGCTCCTGTTCGAGCGCTTCCTGAACCCGGAGCGAGTCACCATGCCTGATATCGATGTGGATTTCTGCTTCGAACGCCGCCCGGAGGTCATCGACTACGTAACCCGGAAATACGGCAAGGACCGCGTCGTACAGATCGTCACCTTCGGTACGCTGGCAGCGCGCGGTGTCATCCGTGATGTCGGCCGTGTGCTGGATATGCCGTATGCGCAGGTCGATTCGATCGCGAAGATGATTCCGAACGAGCTGAACATCACGATCGACAAGGCACTGCAGATGAACCACGAGCTGCGGGAGCTGTACCAGGGAAATGAAGAGGTTGCGCATCTGATCGACATGTCACGGAGACTCGAAGGTCTGCCGCGCCATACGTCGATGCATGCCGCCGGTGTCGTCATCGGCTCGCGGCCGCTGGTGGAGTTCGTGCCGCTCTCGAGAGGAAGCGACGGAACGATCGTCACCCAGTTCACCATGACGACGCTTGAGGAGCTCGGCCTTCTGAAAATGGACTTCTTAGGGCTTCGGACCCTGACCGTGATTCAGAATGCGACGAAGCTGGCAGAACGTTACAGCAACAAAAAAATCGATCTGCTGCATATCGACTACAACGATCCGAAGGTGCTCGGCATGATCGGCGCATCAAAGACGGTCGGTGTCTTCCAGCTCGAGAGTGCGGGTATGAAAAACTTCATGAAGGAGTTAAAGCCGCAGAGCCTCGAGGACATCATCGCCGGAATTTCGCTGTACCGTCCGGGCCCGATGGACTTTATTCCGCAGTATATCAAGGGCAAGAACAACCCCGAGTCCGTTACGTACGACACGCCGCTTTTAAAACCGATTCTGGAGCCGACGTACGGCTGTATCGTCTACCAGGAGCAGGTTATGCAGATTGTACAGGCTCTGGCGGGCTATTCGCTCGGACGGGCCGATCTGGTGCGCCGTGCGATGTCGAAGAAAAAGGCATCCGTTATGGAGAAAGAGCGCCAGAATTTCGTCTACGGAAACGAGGCGGAGGGCGTGCCGGGCTGTATCAAAAACGGCATTGACGAAAAAGTTGCGAATAAGATCTACGACGAGATGATCGATTTCGCGAAATACGCATTCAACAAGTCCCATGCGGCTGCGTACGCATTTGTATCGTACCAGACGGCATGGCTGAAATATTATTACCCGGTCGAGTTTATGGCGGCTCTTATGACGTCGTGTATCGATAACCCGGGAAAAGTGGCAGAATATATCTTAAGCTCCCGTCAGATGGGCATCTCAATCCTGCCGCCGGACATCAACCGAAGCGAAGGAAAATTCACGGTGGACGGCCAGGCGATCCGTTACGGCATGGCGGCTGTGAAGGGCATCGGAAAGCCGGTCATGGAGGCGATCGTAGAAGAGCGGGAGGCGAACGGACCATTCCGCTCCCTGAAGGACTTCGCAGAGCGCTTAAGCGGAAAAGAAGTCAACAAGCGGACCGTCGAGAACTTTATCAAGGCGGGCGCGTTCGACTGCTTCGGTGTGACGAGAAAGCAGCTGATGTTCGTGTACACGCAGGTGCTCGATGACGTGGCAAGGGAGAAAAAGGATTCGTTAAGCGGTCAGATGAGCCTGTTTGACTTCGTGGATGAGTCGACGAAACAGTCGTATGAAACGGTGTACCCGGATGTGGGAGAGTACGAAAAGAGCGACCTTTTAGCGCTCGAAAAAGAGGTGCTCGGCATCTACGTCAGCGGCCATCCGCTCGAGGAGCAGGAGGAATGCTGGCGAAAGAATATTTCCGCGGTGACAACCGATTTCCAGCCGGATGAGGAAACCGGCTTCCCGGCGGTAACCGACGGCGCAAAAGAGATCGTCGGCGGCATTATCACGGATAAAAAAATCAAATATACAAAAAATAACAAGACCATGGCATTTTTAACACTCGAGGACCTCGTCGGCAGCATGGAAATCGTCGTGTTCCCGCGCGATTACGAGAAGAATGCACCGATGATGCAGACCGATGCGCGTGTTTTCATCCAGGGCCGTGTTTCGGCGGAAGATGACAAGCCGAGTAAGCTGATCTGTGAGAAAATTTTCCCGTTTGCCGGCATTCCGAAAGAGCTCTGGATTCAGTTCCCGGACAAGGAAACGTACGAGCGCGAAGTCGCCGGTCTGTACCAGATGCTGCGTGAATCCGACGGCAAAGACCAGGTCGTTCTCTACATCAAATCGCTGAAAGCGATGAAAAAACTGCCGCCAAGCCGCAATGTGCAGGCAGATGCTCATCTGGTGGAGTCGCTTCAGGCAAAATTCGGTACCGGAAACGTGAAAGTTGTAGAAAAGAGTATTGAAAAACGGGCCTGAATGCTTTAAAATAAAACTGTGTGTGATTAATAAATAAAACAAAACTCGTTTATTAATGTGTGTGATGAGATGGAGGAATTCATATGGCAACGACTAACAAGGTAAAGACAATCGGAGTGCTTACCAGCGGCGGCGACGCACCTGGTATGAACGCTGCAATTCGTGCAGCAGTAAGAAGAGGACTGCAGAAGGGTGTTCAGATGAAAGGTATCCTCAAAGGATACGACGGACTGATGAACGAAGAGATCATCGACATGACCGCCCGTGATGTATCCGATACCATCGAGCGTGGAGGTACCATCCTTTATACCGCCCGCTGCGCAGAGATGCGTACACCGGAAGGCCAGAAACGTGCCGCAGATGTCTGCAGAAAACACGGCATCGACGGACTGGTTGTTATCGGAGGAGACGGTTCCTTTGCAGGAGCTCAGAAATTAGCAGCACTTGGAATTAATACAGTAGGTGTACCGGGAACCATCGACCTGGATATCGCCTGCACAGAATATACCATCGGTTTTGATACCGCGGTAAATACAGCAATGGAAGCCATTGACAAAGTAAGAGATACTTCCACTTCCCATGAGAGATGCTCGATCATCGAGGTTATGGGACGTAATGCCGGATACATCGCTCTGTGGTGCGGTATCGCAAACGGCGCAGAGGATATCCTGCTTCCGGAGAAATACGATTACGATGAGCAGAAGATCATCAACAACATCATCGAGAACCGTAAAAAAGGCAAAAAACATCATATCATCGTAAATGCTGAGGGCATCGGCCATTCCACCAGCATGGCGCGCAGAATCGAAGCTGCAACCGGCATCGAGACCCGTGCTACCATCCTTGGCCATATGCAGCGTGGAGGAAGCCCGACATGTAAAGACCGTGTTTACGCGTCTATCATGGGTGCTTACGCAGTTGACCTTCTTCTGGAAGGCAAAACAGACCGCGTAGTTGCTTACAAGAACGGTGAATATGTAGATTACGATATCGACGAGGCACTGGCAATGACCAAGACCCTGCCGGAATATCAGTGGGAGATCGCAAGAGCTCTTTCTTATAACTATACGAAATAAAAACGAAGAAGTATCACGAAACAGACTGTTTTTTTCTCAGACAGTCTGTTTCATTACTATGTACATCGACAATTGGTCCAGTGGACCAATTTAGAGTGATATAACAGCGGGAATGTTTCCGCAGACGGAATAGAAAGACAAAATAAAAAACAGGAGGAACTTAACAATGGTTACCTGGAATAATCTTGATAAACTGGCTTCTTTTGAGGAGCTGAAAAAAGTGGAGCGTGTCAACCTGGCAGAGGTAATGTCCGGTGAAAACGGAGCAGAGCGTGTAAAATCTTACAGCGTTCCGATGGCAGAGGGACTTGCCTACAATTACGCAGCAAAACAGGTCAACGAGGATGTCCTTGCTGCACTCGTAAAACTGGCAGAGGAAGCACAGCTTTCCGAAAAATTTGAGGAGCTTTACAACGGTGCTGTCATCAACACCGGAGAGAACCGTCTCGTGCTTCATCAGCTGACCCGCGGCCAGCTCGGAAACACGGTTATGGCAGACGGCGTAGATAAACGTGCTTTCTATGTAGAGCAGCAGAACCGCATCGCAGAGTTCGCAGATAAAGTACATGCAGGTGAGATCACCAACGCAGCAGGCGAGAAATTTACAACCGTTGTACAGATCGGTATCGGCGGAAGCGACCTTGGCCCGCGTGCCATGTACCTGGCTCTGGAGAACTGGGCAAAGAAAAACGGCTGCTTCAAGATGGAAGCAAAATTCATCAGCAACGTTGACCCGGACGACGCAGCAGCCGTTCTGGATTCCATCGACGTAGCACATTCCATCTTCGTTCTGGTATCCAAATCCGGAACAACACTGGAGACTCTGACCAACGAATCCTTCGTAAAAGACGCTCTGAAGAACGCAGGTCTTGATGCATCCAAGCACATGATCGCTGTTACCAGTGAGACTTCTCCGCTGGCAAAGAGTGACGACTATCTGGCAGCATTCTTCATGGATGACTACATCGGAGGCCGTTATTCTTCTACATCCGCAGTCGGCGGCGCTGTTCTGTCCCTGGCTTTCGGACCGGAAGTATTCGCAGCATTCCTCGAGGGTGCTGCAGCAGAAGATAAACTTTCTGCAAACAAAGACGTATTACAGAACCCGGAGATGCTCGACGCGCTGATCGGTGTTTATGAGAGAAATGTTCTTGGCTACCCAAGCACTGCCATTCTTCCATATTCCCAGGCACTGAACCGCTTCCCGGCTCACTTACAGCAGGTAGATATGGAGTCCAACGGTAAATCGGTCAACCGTTTCGGCGAGCCGGTTGATTACCCGACTGGTCCGGTTCTCTTCGGCGAGCCAGGAACCAACGGTCAGCATTCCTTCTATCAGCTTCTGCATCAGGGAACCGATATTGTTCCGCTGCAGTTCGTAGGATTCCGCAAGAATCAGATGGAGACGGATGTCGACATCCAGGGCAGCACCAGCCAGCAGAAACTCTGCGCAAACGTGGCAGCTCAGATCGTTGCATTCGCATGCGGAAAAGCAGATGAGAATAAAAACAAAAACTTCGAAGGCGGCCGTCCGTCCAGCATCATCATCGGAGATCAGGTAAATCCGAAGACTCTGGGTGCACTGCTTGCACACTTCGAGAACAAGATCATGTTCCAGGGATTCCTGTGGAACGTAAACAGCTTTGACCAGGAAGGCGTACAGCTTGGCAAAGTCCTTGCAAAACGCGTTCTGGCTCACGAGACAGACGGAGCACTGAAAGTATTCAGCGATCTGCTCAACATCTAAGAATTTTAAATAAGAAAATTTAAGATACGAAAAGGCGGCATACTCGAAATGGTATGCCGCCTTTTCTGCGCTTCTGATATTTTTTATTTATCCCAGCTTCGCCGGAAGCGATGAAGAAACCGTCGACTGGTGTTCCTGCCGGAACTGCCGCGGGGTGATCTGATACCGTTTTTTGAACGTACGGATCAGATGACTGCAGTCCGCAAAGCCGGTTTCGGTTGCAATAAAGTTCAGGTCATAATCCGTAAAGAGAAGCAGGTTTTCGACTTTATTTAATCGGACAAATTCGATATACTGCTTGCAGCTCTGCCCGTAGTGCTTCAGAAACAGCTTGGCAAAGTACGAGTAGCTCATATTATATTTATGCGCCAGCTCCTCAATATTGATGTTCTCCTGCGAATGCCGGTCGATATAGACGAGGATATCCTGCATATTCTGTTCTTCGCTCTCGGAAATCGCCTCGAGACTGAAGCAGATCCCCTGGCAGTGCCACGTCCGCAGAAGACGGAGAAACAGTGTTGAAAAGAGCGAATAGATATAGGCATCGTAGCCGTATTTTTTCTCACGGGCTTCCTGCTCAATCGTCACGAAAAAGCTGTCGAGATCGAGACCGGGAAGGTCCGCCTGGGTGAACAGCAGCGACGGGCGTGCCATCGCGGCGACTTTATGGAACGCATAGCTGAGGTTCGGAAGATAGCTTCCGGTGAGCTGGATGCGGTTCAGGTTGAATTTCACGCAGAAGTAGCGGAATGGCCGGTCGTGATCCGCGGCAAGCGCATGAACCGTCTGCGGGGGAAAGAGAATGAAGGAGCCTGCCTCCATGTGATAGACAGAATCGTTGCAGCTCACCAGAAGAGAGCCCTCCTGCAGATAAAGGACCTCAATAAAATAGTGCCAGTGCGATTCCACCGGCATGGAAAAATTCTCAGAGTTACAGGAAAAAGCTTCGATCGGCGAGTGTAAAATGTCACTGTATTCAAAAAGATTCTTCAACGGAAAAGTCCCCCTTCAGGTAAAAATATCATGCGGTTTTTCGGGAATATCAGTTTCAGGAAAATAGAAACGTTCTATTTTTATACAGTCGCATTATATCATAACGAGAGGAAAATTGATACAATGGCGAAAGCATTTGAAAGAGAAAAAATGCAGAAACTTTTTGGAGTTCAGAAGATAAGGGGGGATATGAAAACATGAAAAGCAACACGAAACAATTCCCGAAAAACAAGATCGAATGGCTCTGGGAGAACATGGAAGGAAAGCGGGCGCTGTACTTTATTGGTATGCTCGGAACGGTTCTGTACAACGTTCTGCAGCTGACAATCCCGTATTTTTCCGGAAAAATCGTCGATCTGTTTCTGACAGGGGAGGATGCGGCGACGAATCTGCAGGTGCACCGCGACCTGTTTTACCGCCTGCTGATCGCCATGATTGGTTTTACATTCCTGCGCGTCATCATCGTCTACGGAAGCTGTATGATCTACGAGCATGTCTCACAGAGCGTTCTGTACCGGGTGCGGAATTACCTGTATGACAAGATCCAGCGGCAGGATATGACATTTTACAGTACGTACCGCACGGGTGATCTGATGACGCGTCTGACCGGCGACCTCGATGCGGTGCGCCATATGGTCGCATGGGTCATCCGAATGGTGATCGAGTCGTTTTCCCTGTTCGCGGCAGCGGCCATTTTCTTCTTATATACCAACTGGAAGCTGGCGCTCTGCGTGCTCGTGATTTCACCGTTCGTATTCTGGATCATCTACCTGTTCCGCAACCGCGTTGCCCCGATGCATGCGGCGCTGCGTGAAAAGCTGGCACAGATGAACACCTGCGCGCAGGAGAACATTTCCGGAAACCGTGTCGTCAAAGCGTTTGCAAGAGAAGAGTATGAGATTGAAAAATTTGACCGCGCCAACACCGATTACGCGGAGACAAACAAGGCGACCGGAATGGTGTGGCTGAAATTTTTCCCGTTTGTCGAGAGTATCGCAAACCTGATGCCGGTTGTCCTGCTGGCAGTCGGCGGTGTTTTCATGATTAAAGGCCAGCTTACGATGGGCGATTACGTTGCATTCTCCGGCCTCATCTGGGCAATCGCCAACCCGATGCGCCAGATGGGAAATATCATGAACGAGTTTCAGCGGTTCTCGGCGGCTTCGAGAAAAGTCATGGAACTGTATTACTCCGAGCCGAAAATCAAGGACGAAGAAAACGTAGTCGCACACCCGGACCGCTTCGAAGGAAAAATCGAGTTTGACAACGTTTCGTTCCAGTATGAGGACGGCGATCTGCCGGTTCTGCACGACATTTCGTTCACGATCAACCCGAATGAGACGGTGGCAATCATGGGCGAGACGGGCTGCGGCAAGACATCGCTGATCAACCTGATTCCGCGGTTTTACGAGCCGACAGAAGGCGAGATCCGCATCGACGGTATTCCGGTGCAGGATCTGAAGCTGTACGATCTTCGAAAACATATCGGACTTGCGACGCAGGATGTCCTGCTGTATTCCGACACGATCGAGGGCAACATTGCCTACGGTGATGATTCCATCAAGATGGATGAAGTCATCAAATTTGCGAAATACTCCGCGGCGGCCGACTTTATCTCAAAGATGCCGGAGGGCTACGATACTCTGGTCGGAGAGCGCGGCGTCGGTCTTTCCGGCGGTCAGAAACAGCGAATTTCCCTGGCGAGAGCGCTGGCCATCCGTCCGTCGATTCTGATTCTCGACGACACGACTTCGGCGGTCGATATGGAGACCGAGAAACAGATCCAGCAGTCCCTGCGTGAACTTGACTTCCCGTGCACGAAAGTCGTGATTGCACAGCGTATCTCAACGACGAAGACGGCGGACAAGATCATTGTGCTGCAGAACGGCTACATCAAGGAGATGGGAACGCACGAGGAGCTGCTGAAGAAAAAAGGCTACTATTATGAACTGGTGAAACTGCAGACCGGTGTGGATGAACTGTAGGAGGGGGAAGCAATGGCAAAAAATACATACAAGCAGGATGAAGTGCTCGAAGAGCCGTTTGACATCAAACATTTGCTCAGGGCTTCATCTTACATTAAAAAATATGCAAAGCGGATGATCGTCGCAATCCTCTTGAGCGGCATCGGCGGCGCGTTCGGCTATGTGGCGCCGATGATTATCCAGCGGGCGTTGGATCTCGCGATTCCGGACAAGAATGAGAAGCTCTTATTTTCCCTCGTAGGAATGCTGGTCGGCATCTACGTGGTCAGCGTAATCTTCACAACGATCCGAAGCCGCATCATGGTGGATGTCAGCCAGAGCATCATCTACGACATCCGAAAAGACCTGTTCGAACATCTGCAGGAGCTGCCGTTCCAGTATTATGATGACCGCCCGCACGGCAAGATTCTGATCCGCGTCGTCAACTACGTCAACTCGGTATCAGATATGCTTTCCAACGGTCTGATCAACATTGTACTGGAATGCTTCAACTTGCTGTTTATCGTAATTTTCATGTTTATGGTCGATGTGCAGATGGCGCTTGTTGTTCTCTGCGGCGTGCCGGTGCTGTGTGTCTTCATGGTCTGGATCAAAAATAAACAGAGACGGGCATGGCAGGCGGTTTCCAACAAGAACTCGAACCTGAACGCGTATCTGCAGGAGAATATCGTCGGAGCCCGCATTACGCAGATTTTTGCAAGAGAGGACGAGAACGCGGAGATCTTCAAGGATCTTTCACAGGACTGCCGCAGAACGTGGAACACGGCAGTGCGCTATTCCAACCTCGTATGGCCGGGCATCGATTCGATTTCGGTCTGCGTGCGCGCGGCGATCTTCCTGTTCGGCCTCATCATTTTCGGACAGGGAAATAAATCGCTCGGTACGATCGTGGCGATCTCGAGCTACGCTTCGTATTTCTGGCAGCCGATCATGAACCTTGGAAATATCTTCAACAACTTTATCAACAACATTGCATACCTCGAGCGTATCTTCGAGACGATGGACGAGCCGGTGACGGTCAAAGACGCCGAGAATGCTGTCGAGATGCCGAAGATCCGCGGTGAGGTGACGTTTGATCACGTCAGCTTCTCGTATGATGAGTCAAAGCAGATCCTGAACGACGTTTCCTTCACCGTAAAACCGGGTGAGAGCGTAGCGCTCGTCGGCCCGACGGGAGCCGGAAAGAGTACGATTGTCAACCTGATTTCACGGTTCTACAATGTCAACAGCGGCCGCGTCCTGATCGACGGACAGGACATTTCGCAGGTGACGATCCATTCCCTGCGTGAGCAGATGGGCATCATGATGCAGGACAGCTTTATTTTCTCAGGAGACATCGAGGACAACATCCGCTACGGAAAGCTCGATGCAACGCTGGAGGAGATTGTGAATGCGAGCAAAACTGTCTGCGCGGACGAGTTCATCAGCAAAATGCCGGACCGCTATCAGACGGAGGTGCGTGAGCGCGGCTCCATGCTGAGCCAGGGCCAGAAGCAGCTGATTTCGTTCGCCAGAACACTGCTTTCCGATCCGGCGATTCTGATTCTCGATGAGGCGACCTCGAGCATCGACGTACAGACTGAGAAAGCGCTGCAGACAGGCCTCAACGCCATGCTGAAAGGCAGAACATCGTTTATCATCGCACACCGCCTGTCCACGATCCGCAACTGCGATAAGATTATGTATATCGACAACGGCGGCATCATGGAGAGCGGAACGCACGACGAACTGATGGCGAAGAAGGGACATTACTACAAACTGTATACGGCACAGCTCGACGAAGTACAGAAAGCGGGCTGACCCATAGTTTCAGGAGAACAAAAAAGGCTTCTGCCAGCGGATGAAAATCCGGGGCAGAAGCCTTTTTGAAATTACGTGATATTTTATTTTCCGGAGAAGTATTTCTCTTTGATGATTTCAACCGGCATATCCTCGCCAGTCCACAGTTTGAAGGAAGCAGCTCCCTGGTATAACAGCATGTACATACCGTTTCCGGTCTTGCATCCAGCCTCTTTTGCCTCGCGCAGCAGGCGGGTTTCCTGCGGATTGTAGATCACATCGAAAACGAACAGGTCTTTGTGGAACATTGTTGTGTCGGTGATGATGGTGTTCTCGGTCTTCGGAGCCATTCCGACAGAAGTTCCGTTGACAAGAATTGCACTGTCTGCGATGGAAGCACGCAGGATTTCCGGATCGGAGAAGTCGTGCAGGGTAACTTTGCAGGAAGTACGCTCATTCAGTTTTGCAACGATTTCCTCGGCTCTTCCGAAGAAGTTGTCTCTGACGTTGAATACGTTGATCTCAGCTACGCCGTCGAGTGCTGCCTGAACCAGGATTGCGGTAGCAGCGCCGCCTGCGCCGAGCAGTGTCATCTTTTTGCCGATGATGTCTACGCCGTTTTCTGCAACGGCTCTCATGAAGCCGACACCGTCGGTGGTGTAAGCGGTCAGAACGCCGTTGTCGTTGACGATGGTATTACATGCGCCGGAGATCTCAGAAGCAGGAGAAACCTTGTCTGCGAGCTTGCACATGATGTTTTTGCCCGGCATGGTGATGTTCCAGCCTCTTGCACCCATGGTACGGAGTCCTTCTACTGCCTGCGGCATTTTGTCTTCCGGTACGTCAAAGGCAAGGTAGCTATAATCAAGGCCGAGCTGATCGCACGCTTCGTTGTGCATTTCCGGAGAAACACTGTGTGCAACCGGGCTTCCGAGTAAACATAATAATCCGGTGTGTCCTGTGATATGTTTTGACATAATTGAAATCCTCTCTCTCGTCGTATTCCCGCATGGTTGAAAATCATGCTGTAGCACTTTAAACTGCTACTATATGATGAGCATTATACTCCAATTGGAAAAAGAAAGCAAGAAAAAAGAGGAAATGAAGCAAAGTTCATTTCCTCTTTTTTGAAAAGCTGATTGAAATGCCGCCGTTGGAACGACAAATCATAGATTAAGAATTTACACTAAGATATGTTTGAAATCAGATTCCAAGTTTCTCTTTCATGTAGTCAACCGGAGTATCTTTTCCAGTGTACAGTTTGATTGCGATGAGTGCCTGGAACAGCATCATGCCCATGCCATTGTAAACCTTTTCGCATCCTGCTTCTTTTGCCTGTTTCATCATAACGGTTTCACGCGGAGCGTAAACAGTATCGGTTACGATGAGGTCTTTCTTAAAGAAGGAAGGATCAGGAATATTGGAAAGGTCCTCAAGCGGATGCATTCCTACGCCGGTAGCGTCGCAGAACAGATCTGCTGCCTGCATTTTCTCTTTCAGGAGATCTTTGTCAGCCAGGTCGTTCATGGTAGCTTTGCAGTTGGTGTTCTTGTTGATCAGATCAACAATTTCCTCTCCACGGCTGTAGAATTTATCTTTGATGTTGAAGATTTCGATCTCAGCAACTCCATCCAGAGCGCCGCGCACTGCGATTGCAGTAGCAGCACCGCCGGTTCCGATCAGGACCATCTTCATTCCTTTGAAGTCGATGCCTTCTTCGGTCAGTGCCTGCCAGTATCCCATACCATCGGTGTTGTAGCCTTTCAGTTTGCCGGTTACCTGACCGTTTTCGTCGCGGAGGTTGACTACGGTGTTGATAGCGCCGCATAACTTAGCTGCTTCATCTACTTCGTCCAGATATTTGTGGACAACAGTTTTGTTTGGCATGGAAATATTAGAACCGAGCATTTTCAGCGCGCGGATACTCTGCACTGCATCTTTTAAAGAATCGTTATCAACTTCGAAAGCAAGCTGGATAACGTCATCTCCGTTTTTGTCGTATGCAAGGTTGTGGGTTGTAGGAG
>CAVBNJ010000007.1:13759-22207 GCA_963596755.1 bacterium | reverse complement strand
AGTGACCGCTGCTGGTGAAATCGCCGGGGCCCATCAGGGCGATGATGGGGTTGCAGGCTTGCAGGTTGTTTTCTACGCGCTCCTGCTCCACAGGGATTTCTTTGCTGGAAAGTCCGAGCTGCTGTGCTCCCTCCAGCATCAGCGACCAGGCAGTTCCGCTGCCGTCGACGGCGTAGCCGTTCTGTGATGCAAAATCGGCTATCCAGCGCGGGTTTTTTGTGGTGTCACCGGTCATATAAATGGCGACCATGGAAAGAGCCGTCGGACCGCAGCCGCTTAAGCCCATTACTTCCCCGGCGTACTGGTGATAGCCCCATCGCTGATCCCATTGTAAAAGAGAAGGAATTTCCGATGTGCCTGCCAGATCACTTAAATCAATCTCCGGTTCCGCATCTTTTTTCAGCGGATATTCTTTGACAAACGTCTCCGTCTCTTTGTTTCTCTCATAAAGTTTCAGCAGATCCTCCGGGTACTCGTCCATCGAGATACCGTTTGCTTTTGCATATCGCTTGATTGGATTCTGACCGACACGCAGCACACCGGCAAAAATCAGAACACATCCGAGCAGAAGCAGTCCCCGCATCCGCCAGACCTTTCGTTTTCGTCTCCGCGCTCTTTCTCTCCGGCGCACCAGCTGTGTATTATTTTCATTGATCATAAAAAAGATCCCCCTTCTGCTATGATAAATTCATTTCTCTCATCTGGATTTATCATAGCAAAAAGGGGATTTTTCTTTTTTCGTATTTTCCCAAGAATTTCTATATTTTTTCTGTTTGCTTTCTTAAGTTTTCTTTAATCACATCGGCAGGCTGACGATAAACCGGATTTTCTCATCCCGGCTTTCTGCACGGATTGTTCCGCCATGCAGTTCCACGATTTCCTTCGCAATCGCAAGACCAAGCCCGGAGCCGCCGCTTCGGGAAGTACGGGCCGTGTCGAGGCGGAAAAACTGTTCAAAAATGCGCTGCAGCTTCTCCTGCGGAATCGTCGGCCCCGCATTTTCCACCGTCAGAATCAGCTGTTTCTCTTCCTGTTCCAGCGTCACCGTAAGCTCTGTCGATGGATACCCGTAATTCATTGCATTACGCAGCAGATTGTCAAACACTCGCTGCAGCTTTTCGGGATCACAGAGATAACTGCATTGGGCAGGTGCATGCAGCACACTTTCCATCTGTTTTTCCTGCAGCATCGGCCGAAACTCAAACAGCGTCTGTTCCAGCATCCGCGTCAGATTCACATGGCTCATTTCCAGCGACAGATGCGTCAGGCTGAACCGCGTAATTTCGAAAAATTCATTGATCAGATCCTCCAGCCGCTCCGCTTTGTCGAGTGCGACCTGCAGATATTTTTCCTGCAGTTCTTCCGAAATTTCCCGCTCGTCCGACAGAAGCGTCAGATATCCGATCACCGATGTCAGCGGCGTTTTCAGATCGTGCGCCAGATAGACAACCAGATCATTTTTCTTCTGCTCCGCCTCCTGCGCGGCCCGCCGGTTTTTCTGGATTTCCTGTTTGATGTCATTCCACTCCGCCTCATACTCCACAAGTGCCGGCGGCAGCGAAATTTTCTGATCATCCTCCCGCGCAAGCCCCTTCGCCGCTTCCGTCATCGCATCCAGATAATGACACGACCGCACAAGAAACCACCCGCCGACGAGAAGTGCACCGACTGCCGCATACACCAGAAGAACGATATGGATGTATTTCTCTGCCATATGAATCAGCAGATAGAACGTCTCCGTCCCGTACCAGATTCTGCCGTGGTAATACGCATAAATCATTCCATAGCACACCGCGCCCGCCAGCAGATACAGGCAGTAGAACATCACCATCTCCCATAAAAGTTCCCGTCCCAGTTTTTTCTTAGCCTTCAATTTGATATCCCACTCCCCAGACTGTTTTTATGTATTTAGGCCGGCGGCCGGAATCCTTCATCTTTTCGCGTATCCGCCCGATGTGCGCCATCACCGTGTTGTTGCTCTCGAGGCTGCTCTCGCCCCAGATCTGCTCAAACAGTTCTTCTGAGGAGATGACTTTTCCGCGGTTCTGACACAGATACCACAGAATGGCAAACTCCCGCGGTGTCAGCGACAGCTCTTTTCCATTCAGTGTACAGTGATGTGTTTCCCAGCTGATGGAAAGACCGCGGATGTCGATTCTGTCCGATTCCATCTGCTGCTCCTTCTCGTCATGCATCCGCTCATTGTACTGACCCGCACGCCGGAACTGCGTTTTCACCCGCGCCAGCAGCTCAAGCGGATGAAACGGCTTCGTGATATAATCATCCGCGCCGATCGTCAGTCCTGTTATCTTGTCGATATCTTCCGTCCGTGCCGTCAGCATAATCACCGGATAATAATGCGATTCCCGGATTTTCCGGCAGAGCGTAAACCCATCGACCCCGGGCAGCATCACATCCAGAACCGCCATGTCCAGATGCTTTGTCTCTATGATGTTCAGCGCCTCTGTGCCGTCATAACATTTGATGACCTGAAATTCATCCGTCGTCAGATAGACCTCGATCAGATCAGCAATCTCCGGCTCATCGTCCACGACCAATATCGTTTTCTTCATTTTACGTCTCCAAAATTCTGATTTTTATACTTCTCCACTTTTATTGGATTGTATCACGTCTTAAATAAACTTGCCATAGCTATGCAAATTTCTATATTTCTACCCAAAGTAATGGATATGCATCTGAAAGACATACCCGCCGGAGCCTCCGAATACACTGTAAAAACAGCGTCTTCGGAGGCTTTTTCTGTGAGGGACTATATCGAAGAGCGTGCTGTGGAGACAGCGATTTACATGATCGAGACGAAAGCGACGGTACGGCAGACAGCGAAAAAATTTGGTGTGAGCAAGAGCACCGTGCACAAGGATCTGACCTCGCGGCTGATACTGGTGAATCCGCAGCTGGCGGCGGAGGCGCGGAAGATTCTGGACGTGAACAAGTCTGAACGCCACATCCGCGGCGGCATGGCGACAAGAGAAAAATATCTGCATCTGAAGCAGAAGTGAACGAAAGTGAACCAAAGAATCTCTTTCCTAATCGCCTCAAATAGGTTATGATAGAAAGCGAAAAAACTACGAAACAGAGGAAATCTTATGAATAATTATATCCTGGAAGTCTGTGTGGACTCCGTAGAGTCGGCGCTTGCGGCGGCGGAAGGCGGGGCGAGCCGGCTGGAGCTTTGTCAGAATCTGGTGATCGGCGGGACGACGCCGGGGCCGAAGCTGTTTGAGGGGATCCGCAGACAGACAAGTATTCCGATTCACGCGCTGATCCGCCCGCGGTTCGGAGACTTCTGCTATACTCCATATGAATTAGAAGAAATCCGCGAGGAAGTCGCCATGTACCGCGAACTTGGTGCAGAGGGCGTTGTCATCGGCGTGCTGAAAGAAGACGGAACGATGAACATGGCGGCGATGGAACAGCTGATGGAGGCGGCAGACGGCATGTCCGTGACGCTGCACCGCGCGTTCGATGTCTGCCGCGATCCGAAAGAAGCACTCGAGCAGGCAGTATCGCTCGGCATGAACACAATTCTCACCTCCGGTCAGCAGAACAGCGCCGTAAAAGGAGCAGAGCTCCTCGCAGAGCTGCAGCGCCAGGCATCAGGACGCATCCGGATTCAGGCGGGCGGCGGCATCTGTGCAGACGCAATCCGCGAGCTGTACCCGAAAACCGGCGTGACTGCCTACCACATGTCCGGAAAAATCGAGCTGGCGAGTCCGATGCAGTACCGGAAAGAAAACGTAAACATGGGTCTTCCGTCGTTAAGCGAATACACCATCTACCGCACCAACGCCGAAGCCGTGCGCAGAGCAAAAGAAACACTGGAACAGATTTGAAAAAATAAAAACAGAAAAGGACATCACTTTCATGAAAGCAAATACCATCAGCGGCCAGCGACAGTACGAGTTCGTGAGCCAGTTTAACTACATCCGCGAGGCCGGAACGGAAGGCGAAGAAAAAGCAGCCTGCCGGATTGAAGAAGAACTCACCCAGATTGCAGAAAAATGGGGCAGACAAGAACTGCAGATCCGCCGCGAACCGTTTGAAATCGAGACATGGCAGGTCGACGAGGCTGTCTTTACCGTCACGGAGCCATACGAAAAAACATACACCGTCCGCGGATGCTTTGCGGCAGCCAACACCGTGCCGGAAGGCATGGAGGCTCCGTTCCTCTACGTCGAAAACGGTGACCCGGTCAGCCTTTCCCATGCAGCCGGAAAAATCGTACTGATCAACGGCGGCGCCAATGCAGAAAATTATGAGAAACTGGAAAAAGCAGGAGCCGTCGGATTTCTGATCCTGACCGGAACTCCGCTGGACCAGGGGGAGGACCGCCTGCCGGACTACCGTACCCTGCGCGGCGTAAAAAATCCGAAACTGCCGTGCGCCGTTATTCATTATCTCGACGCGATGGAACTGGTAGAACAGGGAGCCAGCCGTGCGCGCCTCGTTTTACAGCAGAAAAAAATCAAGAGAACATCAAAAAATATCATCCTGCGCATCCCGGGAACAGAGCAGCCGCAGGAGATTCTGACACTGACCGCCCACTACGATTCCGTTCCGCAGGGACCGGGCGCGTATGATAATATGGCAGGCGCAGCGATTATCATGGAGCTGGCACATTACTTTGCTGAAAACCGCCCGAAACGGACACTGGAATGCATCTGGTTCGGCGCGGAGGAGCTGGGTCTCTGCGGAAGCCGTGCGTATGTAAAAGCGCATGAAGCCGAACTTGCACGGCACCGCTTCAACATGAACGTCGACCTCGCCGGACAGGCGATCGGCGGGACCGTGCTCGGTGTGGCAGCGACGAAAGAGGCGTGTGATGCCATCATGGAGCGCTTAAAAGAAGCAGACCGCGGTGTATCGCTCATCAACAATATCTGGAGCAGCGATTCCAACACCTTCGCATGGAAGGGCATCCCGGCGATGACGCTGAACCGCGATGGTTTCGGCATGCACACCTGCCACGACACCATCGATTGGATTTCCGCCTGGTCGCTGAACCGGAGCGCCGGAGTCCTGGGTGAAATCGCCGAGTATCTGGCGGATGCAGAAACATTTCCATTTGAAAGAGAAATCCCGGCAGATTTTGCGGAACGATTAAAAGCATACTTTGGAGAATAAAAAAGGAGAGAAAATCATGAGCAAAAAACCAGTATTAGTCATCATGGCAGCAGGAATGGGAAGCCGTTACGGCGGATTAAAACAGATTGACCCGGTTGACCCGTACGGAAATATGATTATCGACTTTTCCATTTATGATGCAAAACAGGCAGGCTTCGAGAAAGTCATCTTCATCATCAAAAAAGCCATCGACGAGGCATTCCGCGAGGGCATCGGCAAACGAATTGAGAAATATATGGATGTAGAGTACGTCTACCAGGAACTCGACGTTCTCCCGAAAGGCTATGAAGTGCCGGAAGGACGCGTGAAACCGTGGGGAACCGGCCATGCCATTCTCTGCGCGGCAGAAGCGATTGACGGCGCACCGTTCGCAGTCATCAATTCCGATGATTATTATGGAAGAACGGCATTCGAGGAGATCTACCGCCAGCTGACAACAGAGCAGGACGGCGAGACATACCAGTACGCGATGGTTGCCTACGACTTGTACAAAACCCTGACCGACAACGGCCACGTAGCCCGCGGAATCTGCACCGCAGATGACCAGAATCATCTCGTCGGCATTCACGAGCGCACGAGAATCGAAAACCACGGCGGACAGGCCGAGTACACCGAGGATGACGGCGCAACCTGGACCGGACTGCCGCAGGGAACGATCGTTTCCATGAACCTCTGGGGATTCACACCGAGCATCCTGACCGAGCTGAAACGCCGCTTCCTGCCGTTCCTCGAGGATGTATACAAAACCAACCCGTTAAAAGGTGAATACTTCCTGCCGTTCGTTGTCGATGAACTGCTGCAGGAGAAGAAAGCGGAAGTCACCGTACTTCGCTCTTACGACAACTGGTACGGCGTAACGTACAAAGAGGACAAAGAGAATGTCATGGCAGCCCTGCAGAAATTAAAAGATGAGGGCCGCTATCCGCAGAAGCTGTGGGAGGACTAAACGGCGAATAACGGGAATTTTTCTCCATAAGCGCATCTTTCGGAATGAAAAGAAATCCTGTATAATGGACAGCAGGAATAGGAAACGCAGGGAGAATACCAATGAATACCTTATTTATTGTAATACCAGCTTATAATGAGTCGGAAAACATCAAACGAACGATTGAGGAATGGTATCCAGTCGTAGAGAAGCATGACGGAGACGGCACGTCCCGCCTTGTGATCATCAACGACGGAAGCCGTGACAATACGTACGAAATTGCAGCAGCGGAGTGTGAAAACCGCCCGCTGCTCACCGTGCTGACAAAGCCGAACGGCGGCCACGGTTCCACCGTTCTGCACGGTTACCGCTATGCACTCGAAAGCGGCGCGGACTACATTTTCCAGACCGATTCGGATGGCCAGACCGATCCGGCGGAGTTTGAAAAATTCTGGCAGATCCGCGAGGGATATGATGCCGTTTTCGGAAACCGCACGAGCCGCGGCGACGGTTTTTCCCGCGCCGTTGTGGAAAAGGTGCTGTGTGCCGTACTCTGGACATACTTCCACGTATCGGTGCCGGATGCGAACGCACCGTTTCGTCTGATGAAAGCGGACTATGTGGCAGAATACCTTCCGCTGATGCCGGAAAACTATAATCTGCCGAACGCACTGCTGACCGCATTTGGAGCGTATTTTCATCGGAAGATCCGCTTTATCCCGATCAGCTTCAAGCCGCGTCAGGGCGGAACGAACTCGATCAACATCCGCAAAATCGTAAAAATCGGCCGCCAGGCGCTGCACGATTTCTGCGAGATTCAGAAGGCGGCAGCGAAAAAAAGAGGATAAAAAAACACAAAATAAGAGAAGGAACGTATCCCATGTCTGGTGAGATACGTTCCTTCTCTTTATTTATGCTTAGTTTTTAATTTTATCAGATGTTATTAATAGTAACGATGCGATCTCTTCTGATTCAGAGAATCCTTCAGTGCCAGCAGCGATTCGATCAGGATCAGAAGCAGGATCACTGCGATCATCACTGCGAGGATCTGATTCGTTCTCTGGCGGAGCCAGGAACCAATTCCCGTGTGCGCCGTCTGTGCATCCTCAGAGAGAACGGTGTTTTCCAGTGCCGATGTATCAGAAGAAAGAACCGGTGCGTCAGGATCAGCAGCACTGGCAGCTGGTACAAGCTGCGTTGCGGCTGGAATCTGGCTGGTGGAAGTAACTGCGGATGCGGTAACTTCCGGGTGAATGGTGGAGAGGTCAACTTCCTCATCCGCAGTAACAACTGCATTTGCAACCGGCTCTGCGGCAATCGGTTCCGATGCTGTAACCTGTTCCGGTGCTGTTTCTGCTGCAGGAGCAGCGGTTTCCGGGAGAATATTTTCTGCGGACGGCTGCTCGGAAACGGATGGCTGAACCACATTCGGAGTTTCCGCCGGTGCTGTCGGCTCTTCCGGAACGGATGGTTCCGGAGCCGCTGGTTCCTCAGGACTTTCCGGAGTTTCCGGGGAAGCTGGTTCTTCCGGAGCGGATGGTTCCGGGTCAGCTGCCGGTGTTTCCGGAATGGCGGTGCAGTAAACGAGAGAAGTCATTGCCACCGAAGAATCCGTGATCACAACGGAACCGCCGTTGGAAACGGCCTGTCCATTAACATAGAAGGAAATCTGATCCATATCCAGTGTGTAACCAGGTTCTGTAACCATCGATACAGAGAACGTTCCGTTCACTTCCTCGACCGGTTCACTGTTTTGATAAAGAATATAGGAACCATCGTTGGAAAGATACGACATGGTGACCGGTTCATCCATCGTGGAATCCTGGAAGGTCAGGGTTGCATCGGTAAAAGCAAGAGCCGCCTGATCGGTGTTGAGATAGAATTCCAGGTCCTGTGCATCATAGTGGGTGAAGTGAATGGTAATTTCACCGGCGTCTGTATTGTCTGCACTTGGAATTGTTTCTGCTGCTGTCTGATACGGTGCGGAAAAAAGTAATCCGGCTGCCAGGAGGCCTGCCATTCCAAATCTCAGAATTGAATTTCCGGTGTGTTTTTTGTTTATCTGTGTACTGCGTAACATATGACATCCTCCTTTCGTCGAATCGTTTCTGCGATGTCAGTCTGTATCATTTCGTTTGGAATTACTTCACGGACAAATTGAAAGAAAAATAAATGATAAATTATAAATTTTCTTTCTTTTTAAAGATTATATCATATATAGAGAGAAATATCATATAAAAATGAAAAATTAAAAGAAAATTCGAAAACGCTTTAAAAGTAGAAAAGATTTGTAACGACTGTCGAAAAACAGCAAAAAAACTGTCACAATTTCTTAAAAAATATTTGCGGGAAAATGGTGCCGAAAGCGGAGAATGTGA
>CAVBNJ010000007.1:0-13749 GCA_963596755.1 bacterium | reverse complement strand
GAAAATGGAACAAGAAGGAGGAAAAAAGACACGGAAAAGATGCTTTTGCGGTTATCCAGGAAAAGAAAAAGTGGGAATAAAAATCGATTCGTTTCGTCAAAAAAGCAGAAAAATGGTGAAAAATTGTAGGTTCTATGAAAAAAACGATGACAAAATACAGGAATGTTGTCGAAAAGTTCCAGTTGACAAAAAGATGTAACACTGGTAGAATCGGTTTGTAACAAGATGTAACAAAAACGTAATAATTATTCAGGAGGTAAGTATGACATTCAAAAAAAGTTATGTGCCGGGCATCCTGGGGAGCGTGCTCACACTGACTGTCATCATGGCTGCACCCGTAAAAGCAGAGACAAATGAGGAAACCATTTTAAATAAAACAGACTGGAGCACAATGGCTGCAGCAAACGTAGAAGGATACGCCAACATCCGCAGCGAGGCAAACACAGATTCCGAGATCGTCGGAGTTCTGATGCCGGGATACGCAGTTGCGGTAACAGAAAAAGGAGAAGAGTGGAGCAAGATCTCTTCCAACGGTGTAGAGGGCTACATAAAGAATGAATTTCTGGTGTTCGGAGACGAGGCGAAAGCACATTATCAGAATACGTGCGGTGTGACCGGCGTTGTTCAGGCAGACAGCCTTCGCGTCCGTGAGGCGGCATCCACAGATTCTGCACAGATTGGTGCACTGGCACAGAATAACGAAATCAGCGTATTCGGTTCCAGCGATGACTGGTATCAGATTCAGTACAGCGGAAGCAGCGCATACGTTCATGCAGACTATGTGACACTTTCCGAGGAGCTGAAAGGCGCTGTTTCGATGGAAGATTATCAGGCATCACAGACGACAGGCAGTTCTTCTGTGATTTCTGCAGACAGCAATGATGTGGCAATGCTCGCAGCGCTGATCGAGTGCGAGGCAGGCGGCGAGAGCTATACCGGAATGGTGGCAGTTGGAGCGGTTGTGGTAAACCGTGTCAACAGCGGTTCTTTCCCGAACAGCATTTCCGGCGTTATTTATCAGAGCGGACAGTTCACACCGGTGGCGACCGGAACATTCCAGAGCGTACTGGCGCGCGGAGCAAGAAGTGACTGTTATGCAGCTGCACAGGCAGCATTATCCGGCGAGAGCCCGGTTGGCGGATGTCTGTATTTCAACAGCGGCTACGGCAGCGGAATCCAGATCGGATATCAGCACTTTTATTAAAAAACAAGCGTGGAACCTCCGCAAGGGGATAGGCGGAGGGGAAATGCATTCCTATAGATAGATGGATCCAATAGAAAAAGAGTAAGCGAACAAGGGGAGACGTTCGTTTACTCTTTTTCTATTTAAAAGAAAGTTAAAAGAAAGATCAGGAAGCATCATTATTATCAAAAATTTTCAGCAGTTTCGTTTTCTGATTATCCGCCCGGAAGTCGGCCAGCGTCTGGCGCAGCGTTGTGTGGCGGACGCGGTATGTGTTGGACAGAAAGCAGAAAAACGTGATTCCCCAGAGCACCGGCCAGAGGAGGACACATTTGTGAAGCTTTGGAAAGCGCCGCTTCATCTGCACATGGCCTTCCAGAAACCATGCCTGAACGCCGGCGTGCTGATAGGAACCGCTGTTGACGATTTTCTTTCCGCTGTCACTGCCGAAATCGCCGTCCGCGAGAATCTTTTCCAGAAAGACGCTGCAGTCAGCGGCAGAGCAGTGTACTTTCGGGTCGATGGAAGAAGAAAGACCGAAAGAAATACGGCAGGATTCCAGAATCAGCTCGTAAAGATGAAAAATTTTCGATTCTCTGCACCAGAAATGAATTTTTTCAAAATCAACCTCCGGTGCATATTTTTCCAGATACAGCGTAAAATCGCAGAGCAGCCGGCTGCCGAATCCGCTGTAGAGGTAGTGCTTCAGCATGTGGTGCAGCATATAAAACACATTTTCCGTAGGCGGAAGCACCGGGTATGCCTGGCCGTAGAGCGTAAGGGAGGAGGCTTTCAGATGATCTGCGGAGAAAATCTCGTCCACCAGCTCATTGGCACGGGCAAACTGATAGACACCGACGATGCGGTAGTGCAGTTCCAGCGTGAAAGACCGGTGCGTTTCCGGGAAAGTATAGCGGTAGGTGACGTGATGATCGCTGTCTTCCGGTTCCTCGATATAGCCATGCGCCTCGAGAATCCGGCAGGCGCGCGAAAAAGCATTCTTTTCATTGATATAGAGATCCAGATCCCCCAGCTTCCGGTATTCGGGAACGGGATAATTGGCGGCAAGGCTGATTCCCTTTAACAGAAAACACGGAATCTTCTCTGCGAGGAGAAGAGAAAACGTGAGGCGGGTGAAGTGCTCTAACTGATAATAGGAGAGCAGCATCTGCTTCGTCTGCTGTTTAAGGGCGGAAAACTGCGGCTGACCTTCAAAATACGGCAGAAGAAACGGGAGCGAGCAGTGTTTTTCCGCGAGACGGTATAAAGCGGAAACATCCACACCGTCAAGCGCGACGGGATCGGACGAATCCGTGCATAAATTTTTTAAAATCTGTAAATAAACGGTATCAAGAGGCTGCATGAGAGACTCCTTTTTTGAAGTATTGTAAAATCTGAGATATGATTCAGTATAACATAAAAAGGCAGAAAAATAAAACTTTATTATTACAGATAGCAATAAAAAACAAAATAAAGTTTACAATGCAACAAGTTCGAGCTATAATAAAAACATTAGAAATATAGCATGCTTATTTACTTTTGCAGGAAAATGAGCAGGGGATGGAGAAGCAGATGACCAGAAAAGGGGATTTTGTACTCAGACAGCTTGCAGACGAATATGTTCTGATTCCATATGGAACAACGACAGAAAAAATGAATCAGGTTATCACACTGAGTGAGACGGCAGCTTTTATTTATGAACAGACAGCAGACGCCGCTTCCGCGGAGGAGATCGCCGGGCGGCTTGGAAAAGCTTATGACATACCGGCAGAGGAAGTGCGGGAGGATGTCGATGCGGTGCTGGAAACGTTTCGGAGCTATGGGCTGATCCAGTGAAAAATCTACGAAAACGAAGAGGATAAAGTATGGTAGTATTTTTGGTCGGTGGCGAGAGCAGACTGATGGATGCCCTGATCACCAAAATGGAAAAAGACGGACATAAGACGTATCTGCTTACGGGAAAGCGGGACGGAAGAGGAAAGTACCGCCGCGTTTTTGAACGGTATAACTTCCCCTACGACAGCGAGAGTGTCCGCGAGATCTTTTCAAACGTCAACCCGGATCTCGTGATTTTTCTCGGTGCCTACGATACAAACTATGACTGGAGCGACGCAAGAAGAGAATCTGTCCGCTACACAGCGGATGTGACGAACCTTCTCTCGGCGTATGCATTCCACCCGAAAGGACGGTTTATTTATCTCTCCTCCGAGGCAGTTTACGGCCGCTCCTACATCGACGATATCCATGAGACAGAACCGGCATCCGCCAAAAGCTTTCAGGCGATGGCGATCCTGCAGGGCGAGAACATCTGCAGGAGTTACCGCGACACGAGAGAGATGGATACGCGTGTTCTCCGTTTCGATCACCTGTATGATATTCCGCGGAAAGGCAAAGTGGACAGCAACCCGTGCTTTCAGATGACGCTCGAAATGCTGAAAACGAATCAGATCGCCGCTAACAGCCGCAATGCGTTTTCGATGATTTACCAGAACGATGCCGTGGAGTTTGCCTACCGCGTGATGATGGCGGATCAGCCGAAGTATCCGCTGTATCACATCACATCCGGGGAAGTTATCACACAGATGGATCTGGCGAAGCTGATTCAGCAGAATGCGGGGGAAGGCGTGGAAATCCGTGATGATACGGTCGGCGAGGGCTTTCGCCTGGCGTTGGATGGAAGCCGGTATCAGCAGGAATTTAACGGAAAAATTTTTGTGCCGTATGAAGAGGGTGTAAAAGCCGTTGTAACATACATGCGGAAATACAGCAGCTCCTTCCTGCAGAGAGAAGATACCGGTGCAGGATGGGGCAGCCGGGTAGGACAGCTGCTTCGGCGGATTTTCATCATGCTGATTCCATATATCGAGAACCTGATCTGTTTTATCCCGTTTTTCATGATCAACAACCGTGCGGTCGGCAGTCAGTATTTCTCCAAGCTGGATGCGTATCTTCTTTATGTACTGCTGTTCGCGATCGTGTACGGCCAGCAGCAGGCAATCTTTTCGGCATTGCTGGCGACAGCGGGCTACTGTTTCCGCCAGATGTACCACCAGAGCGGTCTGGAAGTGCTGATGGACTACAGCACCTACATCTGGATGGCGCAGCTTTTCATCCTCGGAATGGTGGTCGGCTATATGCGTGACCAGATCCGCCACATCAAAAAGGATGATGAGGAAGAGATCGGGTATCTGCACGGACAGCTCGGCGATATGACCGAAATCAACGACAGCAACGTGCGGATGAAACAGATCTTTGAGCTGCAGCTCGTCAACCAGAAGGACAGCCTTGGAAAGATTTATGAGATCACATCGTCGCTCGATCGCTACGGTGCCTACGAGGTGCTTTTCTATGCGGCCCAGACGATTTCGAGACTGATGAACACCGAGGACGTGGCGGTCTACACCGTCGCCAACCGGACGTATGCGCGTCTCTTTTCCTTTACTTCGCCAACAGCGCGGAAACTGGGAAATTCCATCCGCTATCCGGAGATGGAGGATATGTATGAGGATCTGAAGGAGCACCGCGTGTATATCAACAAAACGATGGACGACCGCTATCCGCTGATGGCACAGGCCGTCTATGCGGAGGATGAAATGCAGATCATTCTGATGCTGTGGGGTCTTTCGTGGGACCGCATGAATCTTGCGGAATCCAACCGGCTGACCGTCATCAGCTATCTGATTCAGAATGCGGTTGTCCGTGCAAACCGTTATCTGGAAGCACTGCACGAACACCGCTATCTGGAAAACAGCAGTATTCTGGAAAAGGATGCATTCACCCAGCTTGTAACGGCATTCTTTGATGCAAAGCGGAACGGACTGACCGAGTGCTCGCTGGTGCAGGTCACATGCGGCGAGGAAAATTATATGCAGGCGGCTGAAGTTCTTGGAAAGAAACTGCGTCAGACCGATTACGTCGGCATGCTCGACGGCGGACTGTATGTACTGCTTTCCAATACGGATGAGCAGAATGCGCAGGGTGTTATTTCCCGTTTTGCAGAAGAGGGCTATGAGAGCAAAATTGTAAACGGGGAGGTGGCAGCGTAATGAGCCATGAAACGCTGGCGTTCGTGATCCTGTGGATCGTCAATGCCCTGATCGCGCTCGTCTATCTGCTGGTCGGGATTTTCGTCTACGTTCCGGCGTGCGACCTCAAACGGGAGCAGGGAGAGGAGATCCAGTACGATAACCGGAGAGCGTTTTTTATCCGTTTTATCGTCATGGTGCTCTGCCCGGTCGTCGGTCCGGCATTTTTCCTGTGCAGCTATCTGATTTACAAAACCGTTTTCCGCCAGGCGGTGGATCTGGAAGACGTTATTTTCAGCAAGGACCGTGTGCAGACGCATCTGAAAGCGGACGAGGAGCGGGAGCGCAACATGGCACCGCTGGAGGAGTCCCTTGCCGTCAGCGACAAGCGGAATCTGCGTATGCTGATGCTGAACGTCATCCGCGGTGATATGCAGAAATCGCTGGAATCGATCACCATGGCACTGAACAGCGAGGATTCCGAGACATCGCACTACGCCGCGTCGGTGCTTCGCGATGAGCTGAATGATTTCCGTGCCAATGTGCAGAAGATGTACACGCAGATGCAGCAGGAATCCGAAACCGAGATCGATTATGAGGAGATGCTGATCGATTATATGAACCGCGTTTTGAGTCAGAAGATTTTTACGACGCTGGAACAGACAAAGTATGTTAATATGCTGGAAGAAGCTGCGGAGTCACTGTACCAGAAAAACTGCGCGCGGCTGTCGGCAGACCGGTATGAAGGGCTCTGCATCAAACTGCTGAACCTGAAGAAATTTCCGGAAACCGAAAAATGGTGCCAGAGGCTGGCACAGCAGCATGGAAACACGCTGGCGGCGTATACCTGCCGGCTGAAACTGTATTTTACAATGGGAGAACGGGAAAAATTCTTCCAGGTGCTGGATGAACTGAAACATTCAGACGTGATTATCGATAATGAAACATTGGAGCTGATACGTATTTTCAGCTAAAATACGCCAAAGGAGGAGCAGTGCCATGTCAATGAAATGGCTGACCATTTTACAATTTATGGAAATTGTCGCGGCATACGGCATCGTAACACTGTTTCTCCCCTGGCTGGTACTCCGGAAGCGGTTCCGCCGGTTTTCTGTCGCGGAACAACTGACCGGATATTTTTTTGCGGGGAATTTTTATATCATTTATCTCGTTTATCTGCTGCAGTTTCTGCGGATCAGCAGCCGCATAACACTGATACTTGGAACCGTAGGACCGTTCCTGGCGGTCTGGATCTGGAAGAGAAGAAGCCATGTTCCGGCGGCAATTGAGCGCCTGCTGGTGCTGATCGAGCGATTCCTCAGCGGGGAAAAAGGAAAGAAGACATCGCTGGTGCAGCTTCGGAGAACCATTTACGAACGGTGCCTCCGGGGGAGACGGAAACAGTGGATGAATGTGCTGCTGGAACTGGCCGTATTCGGACTGGCGGCCGCAGCGATCACGCACGTGTATGCACCGAACATGGTGGAGGCACTCGGCTATAAGGCGAGCGATATTCCGGTCCACAACTACTGGATCAACGAACTCGAACGGAATAATATCTGGGCTGCGGGCGTGTATCCGTATGGATTCCATATTGTGGTTTATTATCTTCATATGGTATTTGGAATCAAGACGTATGTACTGCTGCGGATTTTCGGTGTGGTGCAGACGTATTTTATCTATTTCGCATTGCTGATGGCACTGAAAATGGTGTGTAAATGCCGGTTTACGCCGTATCTTGGCGTTCTCGTTTACGTCATGGATATTTTTACGCAGAACACGTATATCCGTTTCGAAAGTTCTCTGCCGCAGGAATACAGTATGATTTTCATTCTGTCGTCTGTGTGCATGGCAATCCGCTTCTTTCAGGAGTTTGCAAAAGAACAGAAAGCATCATCGGAGGAAGAGAAAAAAGAACTGGACAGAAACTGCCGCTGGTATCTGGTGCAGTTTGCGATTGGATTTTCTTTGTCGTTGACCGTCCATTTTTACGGCACGATCATTGCGGGTCTGTTCTGTGTCGGAGTAGCCATCGGCTTCTGTTTCCGTTTCCTGCGGTGGAAGTATTTCCAGAGAATTATGGTGACCGGAATCTTAAGTGTGGTGCTGGCAGTGCTTCCGATGGTGTTAGGCGTTGCGATGGGAAAAGGCCTGGAGGGATCCTTATACTGGGCAATCGGAGTTATGCAGGAGAGCAGCAGTGACGAAACCAGCCAGACGACCGGGAGCGTCAGCAGCGTTTCTGTGAACAGCGCCAGTATGGAAAGTGTTTCGCAAAGTTCCGGTTCTGCGGATATCACAGAAAGTAATCAAAATAATCTGACGGACGGAACGGCCAGTGATGGGGAACAGCAGATCGAGCAGCCAAAGGAAAAAATTTCGGAGCGGATCAAAAGAAAGCTGTCTATGATCGCAAGCTGCATCGCGGCGTATGATGTGGATGTAAAGCCGAATACTGCGAAAGCTGTATTAATCAGTATTGTATTGCTGTTTGGAATCGGAATCGTATATGCATTGCGCAGAGACATGGACTATGCAGGAACGCTCTGGTCTGCAGCCGTTTATATGACGATTTTATGTGTGCTGCAGTGCGCCTGGATTTTAAATCTGCCGGTGCTGATGGATGCAGGAAGAACCAGTATTTTCTTTGCCTATTCGCTCTGCCTGGTATGGGGACTGGAAGCGGACGCTGTGGTGTACTTTTTCTGCAGCTGGGTGAAAAAAAGCTGGATTTCCAGTGTGGCATCAGTCCTGGTTCTGGCTTTGTGTGCGGCGACGACAGTATCGCAGGGACTGCTGCGGGCGCCGATTCACATGACTGCGCTGGAAGATAATGGGGCAATTACCTGCGTTTCCAACATTCTGAAAGAAAATAAAAATTTTACCTGGACGATCTGCTCGGCGAATGATGAGCTGCGTATGACAGAGTTTTACGGCTATCATTATGAGACGATTACGTTTCTGCGGCAGATGCAGAATCTGCAGAGCGATACAGAAATTATCATACCAACGCAATGCGTCTATTTCTTCATAGAAAAAATCCCGCTGAATTTTGACGGAAGTACCGGACATGAGGAAGTAACGAAAGAAGGCGCAGAGGAACCGATCCCGTCAGGCTCGGGAATTCTTCCTTATACCCAGGAAGCCCGATGGATCACGATGAGCCACATGTATTACTGGGCGCAGGCGTTTAAAGAACTATATCCGGATGAGATGGAAGTTTACTACGAGACAGACAGCTTCATCTGCTATCGTCTGCAGCAGAACGTCAACAGCCCATACAATCTTGCGATTGATTACGGCTACAATAATCCAATGCCGAAACTGGAGAACAAGGAGGAGTAAATATGGTTTCCCGCAGAAATTTTGCAGCAATTACAATGATTATGGCGATTGTCCTCTTTTTGTTCCAGGGATTGAATCTGGCAAAGGAACAGCTGAACCATTATGAAAAAAATGCGTATGCGGCGGAGAAAAAAGAGCTGGCAGACAGCAGCGGCGCGTTTGGCGCAGAAAATGCATCCGGCGAGATCAACACAGAGGGAAGCAGGGGAACGATCGTCTATATCGGAAAAGATATGGACAGCTCTGTGGGAGCCGTTGTCTCTGAATGGTGCCGCTATATGAAGTACGAAGCGGTGTCCTACACCTCCATGAGTAAATACGACAAGGCAATGGAGAAAAAAGGTGCTGTGCAGCCGGAAATGATCGTGGTCAATTCCGAGAGCATCGACTGGACAACGTTGAAAGATGTGACGGATCTGCAGGACAGCGTTGATGACGGCATTCATGTTGTGTTTGCAAATCTTCCGGAAGTATCTGTGATTCAGAAGAATCAGAAGCTGCGGGAACTGATTGGAATTGCAGAAGTAAAAGAAACTTCGACGACCGTCAAAGGGCTGGATCTGTACGAAAATCTGATGCTGGGCGGAGAAAATATTTACCAGGCCGAGACTGAGACAGAAGAAAAAATGCAGGATCTGGAACTCAAATTTCCATGGTTCAAACTTGGGGATGGAACAAAAGCTTATATGAAAGGGTTCCCGGAGGACGAAACACTGGAAACACAGGATTATCCTGTTGTGATCTGGAAAAAAAGCTTTGGAACGGCCAGTGTATTTGCAGTAAACGGAGATTACATGGAGGATGAAGTCGGCCTCGGGCTCCTGACGGGAATGATGTACGAAACCAGAGATTATCTGATTTATCCGGTCGTCAATGCGCAGAATCTCGTTGTGCAGAACTTTCCGTCTCTTGCAGAAGAAAATACCAATCAGATGCAGGAAATTTACGGAAACGGAACAAAGGGCGTCAACCGCGATATTGTCTGGCCATCGATCGCATCTATTTATGGAAAGAATAATTTTGGTCTTACCTGTATGATCGCCCCAAAACTGGACTATGACAATCCGGCAGAACCGGACGGCGATCTGCTGAACTATTATGTGAAACTGGTCAACGAAGAAAAAGGCGAGACGGGGCTTTCCGGGTTTACAGAATCCGAAACCTCATTAAAAGAAAAACTGAGCGAAGATCAGGAATTCATGCAGAAAAATCTCGCGGATTTCCAGTTCTCCTCCTTTTACAGCGGAAACTTGAGTGAGAAAGAAATCCAGACTGCGCTGCAGCAGCCGGTTCTTCAGAACGTCCGCACCGTGGTCACGGATCAGGATACGGAGGGTAATGTTGTCGGCTATCTGGACACAGACACGACGAAACAGAAAATTGTCACAGAAGAGACGGATCAATTTACGTACCGTTCCTGGATGAAGGTGAAAAGTATTGAGACCGCACTCGGCTATACCAGCGTAGAACTGGATCTGGACAAAGTAATTTATCCGAAAACAGAGGATGAACGCTGGGAAAAAATCGTCAAAGAGTTTGCTTCTAATGTTGGAACTTACTGGCAGCCATTCTCCGGTTTTGACGGAACAACCGTTTCCGACTGTGATTCGAGAATCCGTACTTTCCTGAACTCCCGCTATGAGGACGAAAGAGAGGACGACACGATCACCTTAAAGACTACAGGAACGGAAGAAACGGCTTACTATATCATCCGCACACACAATGAAAGTGTTCAGAAAGTCACCGGCGGAACCGCAGAAAAACTGGAAGATTCCGCATGGCTGATCCGCGCAGAAGAGAATGAGGTCACGATCACGCTCGGTGCATCGGATCACCGGTACTATTACGAGAAAGGGGCGAAAAAAGAATGAAAGTCTGTATCGTAGCAGAAGGCTGTTACCCCTTTGTGGTCGGCGGCGTTTCCAGCTGGGTGCACAGTCTGATCCAGCTGTTTCCGGAAACAGAATTTATCATCCTCGCGATCGCGGCGAACCGTTCGCAGCGCGGAAAGTATGCGTATGAACTGCCGAAAAATGTCTCCGCCGTCTACGAACTGTATCTTGATGATGTAGACTGGGGCGGAAGCAAGAAAATGCATCGGCACCGCCTGAAAAAAGAGCAGTACCAGGCACTTCGAAGCCTGATTCTCGATCAGGATATCGAATGGAATGTTCTGTTTGATCTGTTCCAGAAAGAAAATATTTCGCTGAACGGTCTTCTGATGGGCGAGGATTTCTTAAATGCCGTAAGAGACTGCTATAACCTGAAATACAGTCAGATTGTTTTTTCTGACTTTCTGTGGACGATGCGCTCCATTTATCTGCCGCTGTTTCTCACGATGCAGACCGAGCTTCCGAAAGCGGACCTCTATCACTGTGTTGCAACAGGATACGCCGGTGTGATCGGTGCCATGGCGAAGCATTTCTATGGCAGCCGCCTTCTGATTTCCGAGCACGGTATCTACACCAGGGAGCGCGAGGAGGAGCTGATCAAGGCGAAATGGGTTGCGGGAATCTACAAAAATATCTGGATCGACCAGTTCCGGAAAATGTCGAAGCTGGCGTACAGTGAAGGAACACTGATCACATCCCTGTTTGAGCACGCCCGCGAGCTGCAGATCGAACTCGGCTGCCCGGTGGAGAAAACGATGGTGACCCCGAACGGAATCCGTGTGGCAAATCTTCAGAATCTTCCCGGAAAGACTGAGGAAGACGAAGGAAAAATCAATATTGGTGCGGTCCTTCGAGTCACACCGATTAAAGATGTGAAGACGATGATTCAGGCGTTTGCTTTTGCAAAAGAGCGGGACAGCCGTCTCAAGCTCTGGATCATGGGACCGTGGGATGAAGACCGCGAGTATGCGGAAGAGTGTTTCCAGCTTGTAGCCGACATGGAAATCCCGGATGTAGTATTTACAGGAAGAATCAACATCCGCGACTATCTCGGACGGATGGATGTGACGATCCTCACCAGTATCAGTGAGGGCCAGCCGCTGACGATCCTTGAGAGCTACGCGGCGCACAAGCCGGCGATTGCGACCGATGTCGGAAACTGCTACGGTCTGATTTACGGTGAGAGCGATGATTTCGGGGCGGCCGGAATCGTCACGCACATCATGAATATCGAAGAAATCGCGCAGGCGATGCTGGATATGGCGGCGAGCGAGAAAAGACGGCTCGAGATGGGCGAAATCGGCTACCGCCGCGTCATGCAGAAGTACCGCGTGGAATATATGCAGAAAACGTACTGGGATATTTACCGCGACTTTGCAGAACAGATGGGCCTGGAATGGAAAGAAGAACCGGTAAAGCTGCCGGAAACACAGGAATAAGAGAAACGCCGCAAAGCGGAAAGGGGCAGAAAACATGGCAGGAATAGGAGTTCGTCTGAACCGAATCTTTGAAAAAAATACAATTGCGACAAACCTGATTGGATTTTCGTACAGTACCGTGGTAACGATCGCGCCGATGATGGTTATCATCATCAATCTGATTCTGATGGAGTATCTGCTCGGTTTTTCAAGCGTCGGATATGCGACAAGGGAATTATTCTCGTGTACGATCCTCTATATTTTTATCTTTTCACTGCTGACGGCATCGCCGTTCAACGCGGTGCTGTCCCGCTATATGTCGGACGTGATCTACGAAGAGCGGTACCAGGATATCCTCCCATGCTACCATATCGGAATGATTCTGAACATCAGTTTAAGCTGTCTGGTCGGCATTCCGTTCTGTCTCTGGGAGCATTTCGTCGGAAAAGTATCGACGGCGTACGTATTCTGCGGGTTCTGCGGCTACATCAGCCTCGTGCTGGTTTTCTATTCGATGATCTACCTTTCGATCTGTAAGGATTACCAGAGAATTTCGCAGTATTTCTTCTTTGGAATGCTGGTTGCGTTCGTCCTTGCACTGATCCTGCATTTCATCGTGAAATGGGAGACCACCCGAAGCATGCTGTTTTCCCTGACGGTCGGATTCTTCGTGACCGCGGCGCTGGAAAATGCGCTGATCCGGCGGTATTTCGTCAAAAACAGCAACCGTTACTGGCCGGTGCTGCAGTATTTCAAAAAATACTGGAAACTGATTTTCACAAACTTCCTGTATATTCTGGGACTGTACATCCACAACTTTGTGTTCTGGACAACGGATATGCGCATGGAACTCGTAAAGACGTTCGTCTGCAACCAGCCGTACGACATGGCTTCCTGCCTTGCCATGTTTACGAATATTTCCGCGTCGATCATTTTCATTGCACGCGTGGAAATGCGTTTCCATGAGAAATATAAACTGTATTCCGAGGCAGTCATCGGAGGAAAGGGCGCGGATATTGACAATGCGAAGAAGCGTATGTTCCGCCAGCTTTCCAGTGAATTGATGACACTTGCACGCCTTCAGTTTATTATTTCTGTTGTAGTTTATCTGATTTGTGTTATTCTATTACCAAGAGAAGGATTTTCCGGCATGACGCTGAAAATTTATCCGTCCCTTGCGGTTGGATATTTTATTCTGTTTCTCATGTATGCGGAAATTATTTTCCTTTATTACTTCGATGACCTGACCGGTGCAATCCTGACTGCGATTGTGTTCTGCCTTGTCACCTGGATCGGAAGCATCATTGCGACACATCTGCCGGTGATCTGGTACGGAGCCGGAGTCATAGCAGGTGCATTTGCCGGCTGGAGCATGGCGTTTGCGAGACTGCGCTGGGTCGAGAAAAATATGGATGCGCACGTTTTCTGCCGCGGCAATCTGATCCGGCGCGGAAAAGGAAAACGGCCGTCCGGTATGGTTTATCAGAGAGCAGAAGAAAACGGACAGAAGGAGGAGATGTAAATGAGTACAGCGGCAATTGTAAAGTTCAGTGTTATTCTGGTTGGAATCGGAATTATGGCAATCACGTTTGTACTGCATGCAAAAAAGAAACTGACGGTAAATCTGGCAGTTACCTGGGAGCTGCTGGGTCTTGCTGCAATTTTGAGCGGCGCGATTCCGAAGTTTTCCGCATGGAGCAGCCGCCTCAGTATGGGAAGTCTGGTGGTGCTGCTGATTACCGGTCTTCTTATTGTATGGGGCGTATATCAGATGACAATACAGATTTCTTCTTTGCTGATGAAAAATCAGGAACTGGCGATGCAGGTTTCCCTGCTGAATCAGGAGAATGAGAGAATTATCAAAGAACTGGAACGCCTGACAGGAA
>CAVBNJ010000006.1:0-24647 GCA_963596755.1 bacterium | reverse complement strand
CCGTGAGCGTTTCTGGGCAAAAGGCATGGAGCAGGATAAGATCAATGCTTACATGACTCTGTACACCGCACTCGTAACCGTTGCAAAAGCAGCAGCTCCGATGATTCCGTTCATGACAGAGGATATCTATCAGAACCTCGTAAGAAGCATTGATGCGAACGCACCGGAAAGTATCCATCTGTGTGACTTCCCGGAGGTACACGAGGACTGGATCGATCCGAAGATGGAAGAGGATATGGCAGACCTGCTGGAGATCGTCGTTATGGGACGTGCCGCAAGAAATACCGCCAACATCAAGAACCGTCAGCCGATCGGAACGATGTACGTGAAGAGTGAGTTCCAGCTTTCCGAGTTCTACAAAGAGATCATCGAGGACGAGCTGAACATCAAAGAAGTTGTATTCAAAGATGACATCGCAGATTTCATCAGCTACAGCTTCAAACCGCAGATGCGTACCGTAGGACCGAAATACGGAAAACTCCTGAATAAGATCAAAACCGTACTGTCCGAGCTCGATGGAAACAAGGCAATGGCCGAGCTGAAGAGCACAGGTGAACTTAAACTTGACATCGATGGACAGGAAATTGTATTATTAGAAGAGGATTTGCTGATCGACATGGCCCAGATGGAAGGCTATGTATCTGAATCCGACCATACAATCACCGTTGTTCTGGATACCAATCTGACTCCGGAACTGATCGAAGAAGGCTTTGTTCGTGAGCTGGTAAGCAAAATCCAGACCATGCGTAAAGAAGCCGGCTTTGAGGTAATGGATAAGATCAAAGTATACGCAAAAGACAACGACAAGATTGTAAGCATCATGAAAAACCATGGTGATGAAATTAAATCTGAAGTTCTGGCAGAAGAAATCGTGACTGGAGAGACAAAGGGCTATGAGAAGGAGTGGAATATCAACTCCGAAAAGGTTACCATGGCAGTAGAGCGTATCTAAGATTATTTCTGGATGCGTTTCCACGACGATCGTTAATTATAAAATTAGCCTGCGAGCGGGGAGGCGAACAAACTCTCCGCTCGCAGACTGCTATTGAGGAGGACGCAGATGTTAAACGCCGAGTTCAACAAAGAAACTTTTAAAAACAGTGTCAAAGAAAACGTAAAAATGCTGTACAGAAAGACTCTGGAAGAGGCTTCCCAGCAGGAGATTTACCAGGCAGTCTGCTATGCAGTAAAAGATGTGATCATTGATAACTGGCTGAAAACCCAGAAAGCAATGGACGAGCAGGATCCGAAGATTCTGTACTACATGTCCATGGAGTTCCTGATGGGACGTGCACTGGGAAATAACCTGATCAACCTGACAGCATACAAAGAGGTACAGGAAGCTCTCGAGGAGATGGGCCTGAACCTGAACCTTCTGGAGGACCAGGAGAGAGATCCTGCTCTTGGAAACGGCGGTCTTGGCCGTCTGGCAGCATGCTTCCTGGATTCCCTGGCTACCCTTGGCTATCCGGCATACGGCTGCGGTATCCGTTACAAATACGGTATGTTCAAACAGCAGATCCGCGACGGTTATCAGGTAGAAGTACCGGACAACTGGCTGAAACATGGCTATCCATTCGAGCTGAAACGCCCGGAATACGCAAAAGAAGTAAAATTCGGCGGATACGTAGCACAGGAGTACGATGAGGCTACCGGACGCGTAAACTTCGTTCAGAAAGATTACCAGTCTGTAAACGCAATTCCTTACGATATGCCGATCGTAGGATACGACAACGATGTAGTCAACAGTCTGACCATCTGGGATGCAGAGCCGATTCAGGACTTCTCCCTGGATTCCTTCGACAAAGGTGATTACCACAAAGCCGTTGAGCAGGAAAACCTTGCAAAAACCATCGTTGAGGTTCTGTACCCGAACGACAACCATTACGAAGGAAAAGAGCTGCGTCTGAAACAGCAGTATTTCTTCATTTCTGCAAGCGTACAGAGAGCAGTTGCAAAATACAAAAAACATCACGATGATATCACAAAGCTGTATGAGAAAGTAACCTTCCAGCTGAACGATACCCACCCGACTGTAGCCGTTCCGGAGCTGATGAGAATCCTCATGGACGTAGAAGGCCTTGGCTGGGATGAGGCATGGGAGATCACCACAAAGACCTGCGCATACACCAACCACACCATCATGGCAGAGGCTCTTGAGAAATGGCCGGTAGACCTGTTTTCCAAACTTCTTCCGCGTATCTATCAGATCGTAGAAGAGATCAACCGCCGCTTCCTGATCCAGGTAAGAGAGCGGTATCCGGGTGATGAGGAGAAAGTTCGTCAGATGGCAGTCATCTACGACGGACAGGTTCACATGGCCCGTCTGGCTATCGTAGGCGGATATTCTGTCAACGGTGTTGCACAGCTTCATACCGAGATCCTGAAAAAACAGACCTTAAAAGACTTCTATGAGATGATGCCGGAGAAATTCAACAACAAGACAAACGGTATCACACAGCGTCGTTTCCTGCTTCACGGAAACCCGCTCCTGGCCGACTGGGTAACCGAGTACGCAGGAGACGGCTGGATCACCGATCTGCCGAAGATCGAGAAGATCGCCGAGCTGGCAGACGACCGTCAGGCACAGAAGGAATTTATGGAGATCAAATACAAAAATAAAGTCCGCCTGGCAAAATACATCAAAGAGCACAACGGCATCGATGTAGATCCGAACTCGATCTTCGACGTTCAGGTAAAACGTCTGCATGAGTACAAACGTCAGTTTATGAACATTCTGCACATCATGTACGTATATGACCGCCTGAAAAAGAACCCGGATATGCCGTTCTACCCGAGAACCTTCATCTTCGGAGCAAAGGCTTCCGCAGGTTATGAGCGTGCAAAAGCCATCATCAAACTGATCAACTCCGTTGGTGATGTTGTAAACAACGATCCGACCATCAAAGGAAAGATCAAAGTCGTATTTATCGAGGACTATCGTGTCAGCAACGCAGAGCTGATCTTTGCAGCTGCCGATGTTTCCGAGCAGATTTCTACCGCAAGTAAAGAGGCTTCCGGTACCGGTAACATGAAGTTCATGCTGAACGGTGCCCTGACTCTTGGAACCATGGACGGTGCAAACGTAGAGATCGTTGAGGAAGTTGGAAAAGAGAACGCCTTCATCTTCGGACTTTCCGCAGATCAGGTTATCGAATATGAGAACAACTACACCTACGATCCGATGAGCTACTTCATCCATGATCAGGATATCCACAACGTAGTGATGGATCTGATCAGCGGAAGATACTCCAACGGCGACACCATGATGTTCCGTGATCTGTATGACTCCCTGCTCACACCGAAGAATGCTCCGCGCCCGGATATGTACTTTACCCTGGCAGACTTCAAGTCCTATGCGGCAGCACAGGAGCGTGTTGAGGATAAATACAGAAATACTTCTGCATGGGCAAGAAGCGCGATCCTGAATACCGCACACAGCGGAAAATTCACATCCGACCGTACCATCCAGCAGTATGTAGATGATATCTGGCATCTGGACAAGATTACTGTCAGAAAGTAATGGAAAAATTACGATAAATGAATTTTAAGGAATGCCTGCTTTTCCGGGAAAACCGGAGGAGCGGGCGTTCTTTTTTCTTGTTTTTGAGAGATTTTGTATCTCGAAAAATGCCCGTAAATCCGGCATTCTTTTGACATTCTATTCTGAGTGTGGTAAACTGTCCATGTCTATGAGTTAATAGAACCTGAAATGTATTGAGGTGAAAAGATTGGATAAAGCTGAATATCAAAGCCGGCTGGAAGAGCTGAACAGTCTGGTGAAAAAAGAAGACTATGAGGGGGCACTTGCAGCTGTAGAAGCCGTTGACTGGCGGCGTGTGAAGAGTCTGCGCACGCTCGGCATGGTAGCGGATGTCTATGAGGCGAACAAACGATATCCGGAGGCGAAGAAGATTCTGCTGATGGCGTATGACCGTTCCTCGATTGGAAAGGGCATTCTGTACCGCCTGGTAGAGGTCTCCGTAAAGATGAAGGATTTTGATGAGGCGATCGATTTCTACAATGAGTTCGAATCCGTTGCCCATCACGATAATTCCCGGTATCTGCTGAAATACAAGATTTTAAAAGGACAGAAAGCACCGCTTGAGGAGCAGATTTCCCTTCTGGAGGAATACAAAGAGAAAGAATTTACCGAGAGATGGGCATATGAACTGGCAAATCTTTACAGCAAAGCGGGAGAGACAAAGAAATGTGTGGATGCCTGCGATGAGCTGATCCTGTGGTTCAGCGAGGGCAAATATGTGACAAAGGCGATGGACCTGAAAATGAAGTACGAGCCGCTGTCACCGTCCCAGCAGGTCAAATACGAGCACCGTTTTGACTACAAAAAGAACGAGGAGCCGTCCGAGGATCCGGAGGCACTCGAAGTACGGTTAGCCGGAGAGAGCGGAGCCACGGAAATGGCTGCTGCGAAAGAAACCGCGGAGATACCGGAAGTAAAACCGGTGAACGGCGGTGTGATGAGCCAGTATGTGGCCGGCGAGGAAGAGCAGGAAGCTGGTTCTCCATACGAGGCATATGAGAAAACACAGAAGGCAGAAGCGGAAGCAGAGCAGGTACAGGAGTACGAAGCACTGCAGCAGACCGCACCGATCGAGGAGATCCCGGAGGAGAAGGCGTATGCAGACAGCACGCCGACGTACCTTGGAAATACGATCGACCTTCACGCAGAGCTTGCTAAGAGCATCCGCGATGTCTTCTCGTTCCGCGGAAAGAAACAGGAAGAGACGGCAGTCGAGGAAGAGGCAAGCGAAGAGCCGGTACAGTATGAAGTAAAAGATCTGGAGCCGGAACATCTTGATGTCAATGTAGAGGTATCCCCGGATGCCAATACGACGATCAAGACAAGACCGCAGCCGAAACCGAAAGAAAAAGCAGAACCGGTACTGCCGAAAGCACCGAAGCCGGAGAAGAAATACGAAGAGCCGGATCTCGAGGCACTGTTCCAGGAGACAGCAGCAAACCTGTCGGAGGAAGTTGCCGAGGAAGAAGCAGAAGAGCCAGTTGAGCAGACAGCGGAAGTATCTGCAGAACCTGCAGCAGAAGCCGAAACTGCAGAGCAGCCGATGGACCCGGAGTCCGAGGCAAAGGCACTGGGAGAGGCAGAGGAGCCGCAGGCGGAAGCTGAAGCAGAGCCGGAAGAGGCCGCAGAACCGGCAGCGGAAGCTGAACCGGAAGAAGCTGCCGAGCCGGAAGCGGAAACTGAACCAGAAGAAGCTGCAGAACCGCAGGCTGAAGCCGAAGCAGAGGAAGCTGCAGAGCCAGCAGCTGAGGCGGAAACCGAGATCGAAGAAACCGTGGAACCGGCGGAGACGCCATCCATGGATGCAACCGTTGTGATCCCGGATCTGATACCAGTCGAGGAAACACGGGCAACGATTGATTTTGGTGAGTTGCAGGAAGCACTGAACGAGGAAGTACAGGCCGCCGAAAAAGCATCTGAAATCGAGCTTCCAGATGAGGAAAGCGCCGCAGATGCAGAACCTGCTGCAGAGCCGGCTGCAGAAGCCGAAACAGAACCGGAGACCCCGGCCGAGACTGAGCCAGCCGATCCGTTTGAGCCGGCCGGTACCCAGCCGATCGAGATTACCCCGGAGGAAATCGAAATTGAAGTTCCGACCGAGCCGAAGCGCGAGCGCGTATCCGATGCCACCATCAACATGAGCGTGGAACGGGCCACAGACGCAACCGTACAGCTCATCCGCGAGAACATTCCGGAAGGAACCGTTGCAAAATCCATCGAGGAAGTGCTTCGCGAGGAGACCCCGGAAGAGACAAGGCTCCGTATCCTGAACGATACCCAGCCGGACAAGCTGAGCGATGAGCAGAAAGCCCTGTTCACCTACTTCGCAAAAGTTCCGGGCATGGATATTCAGATTCTCGATGCCATGCACGGCGTTTATCATTACGCAGGCGACCGTACCTCCCGCCATGGAAACATTGCGATCATGGGCGGATACGGCACCGGAAAAACGAAGCTGTCTGAGGATCTGGTCCGCGCAATCTGTGCTGACTTAAAGATTCCGGCAACCAAGATGGCGCGTCTCGATGCTTCTGTTCTGAACAAAAAAGACTGCGCACAGATCGTTTCCAAGCTGGCAGGAGGATTCCTTCTGATCGAGCGTGCGGGCCTGATGTACCCGGAGACGATCGAGAAGCTGTCACAGGCAATGGATTTCCGCACCGACAGCCTGGTCCTGATTATCGAGGATGAGAAGGTCAGCATGAGAGGCCTTCTGCGAAATTACCCTGACTTCGCGAAGAAGTTTGAGACGGTCATTTCCATCCCGGTTTTCACCAACGACGAGCTGGTAACATTCGCCCGCACGTATGCGCGTGAGAATGGATACAAGATGGACGAGATGGGTGTGCTTGCTCTGTATACACAGATTGGCAACAATCAGAAAGAGGGCGAGCCGATGACGATTTCACAGGTCAAAGATATGGTAGACCGTGCAATTGCCCATGCGGAAAAAGGAACCCGTAAATTCGGAAGACGGATGTCCAGAAAGCATACCGATGCGGACGATCGCGTGATCCTTTACGAAAAAGACTTTGATTTCTAAATGGAGAATTTATGGATAAAGTAAAACCGTGGCTCGGGGAGCCGCAGAATACAATAGCCGTACTGCAGAAGTACGGCTTTGTATTTCAGAAAAAGTATGGTCAGAACTTTCTGATCGATCCACATGTGCTGGATAAAATTGTAGCCGCCGCAGGCATCGGACCGGACGATTTTGTTGTGGAAATCGGACCTGGTATCGGTACACTGACGCAGTATCTTGCGTATGCTGCACGGGGTGTGTGCGCGGTAGAAATTGACAGGAATCTGATCCCGATTCTGGAGGATACACTGTCAGATTATGACAATGTTGAGGTCATCAACAATGATGTGCTGAAAGTAGATCTGGCGGCGCTGGCGAAGGAGAAGAACAACGGACGGCCGATTAAGGTTGTGGCGAATCTTCCATACTATATTACAACGCCGATTATTATGGGATTGTTTGAGAATCATGTGCCGGTGGACTCGATTACGGTCATGGTTCAGAAGGAGGTCGCAGACCGCATGCAGACGGGCCCTGGTTCGAAGGACTACGGAGCGCTGTCGCTGGCGGTGCAGTATTATGCAGAGCCGTACATCGTGGCAAATGTACCGCCGAACTGCTTTATGCCGCGGCCGAAGGTAGGAAGTGCAGTCATCCGCCTGACGCGCCACGAGGTGATGCCGGTGGAGACGAAAGATGAGAAAATGATGTTTTCGATTATCCGTGCGTCGTTCAACCAGAGAAGAAAGACGCTGGCGAACGGATTGAAGAACTCGGATCTGCTGCATTTCACGAAAGAAGAGATCGAGGCAGCCATCACTGCCTGCGGCTGGCCGCTCACGATCCGGGGAGAGGCACTGAACCTGCAGGAGTTTGCGCGGCTGACAGATGAATTGTGTAAATAAAAAAGGCATGAAAAAAAGCACCGTTGGCGAAACAGTGCTTTTTTTCATTTTTATTTTTAAAGGAAGGAGAGCCGATTTTCTAATCGGCAATATGAAAAAGAAAATTGTGTAAATAATGTTGGCATTCATTATTTATGCTTTTAGTATACGGGTAAATTATGTTGAAAGCGTGTTCATGTTGTAAAAAAATCATGAACAAATTATGACTTCTTTGGGATTTGTGTTCGCAATTTACGTTTATGGTTTACAGGTCCAATAGTTTGAACGTGGAAATTCCGAGGAAGTTCCGCGAGCAGAGGCTGATTCCGCCCATGAGAACCGAGACGTCCTGCAGGTGAGCCGGGAGGACGTGGAGGTACCAGCGGAGGCGGTTCTGGATTCCGGAGGTGATTTCGTCGATCAGCCCCGGAATATAGTTTGTGAAGGAGCTGTTGATGACGATGACATCCGGGTTGAAGGTGTGAAGGACTGTGTTCAGGCTGATGCCGATGTAGTGCGTGAAATCCTGCATCACTTTCCGTGCATTCGGGTTGCCGTCTTGGTAATACTGGATAAAGCGCTCGACCGAGACACTTTCCAGTCCTTCGGCGGCAGCGAAATCATTCAGAACAGCGGCCTCGGAGATGTACTGTTCGAGACAGCCCTGGTTGCCGCAGGGGCAGGGACGGCCGTCTGGAAAGAGGATGGTATGGCCGAACTCGCCGGCGTAGCCGTTCTGACCGGTATAGAGTTCGCCGTCAATCAGGATTCCCATTCCGACACCTTCGTGGATGTTCAGAAAAATCATATTTTTAAAGTGCTCCGCGCACGCGGCTTCGCCGATGACGGAGAGGTTTGCTTCGTTTTCTACAATCACAGGAACCTGAAATTCTTCTTCGAGGAAGTGTTTCAGGTTGGAGTGCTTCAGATCATAATACGGTGTGAATAAAACAAGGTCGTCGCAGACAACACCGTAGATTCCAATCGAGATTCCGACGAGGCCGCACGGAGTCTCCGGGAGATCAGCTTTCGTTTTGTGGAGGAGAGAAATCAGATATTCCTCCAGCGAGAGGGACGGATCAATCGGGTATTCTTTTACCGTACATGATTTACCCTTCAGATCTCCGGTCAGAATCGTAATCTTTTTTACGCCGAGATCGACGGCGATGATGGAACCGCAGCGGTTATTAAAGGTAAGCAGAATCGGTTTTCGACCCATGGAAGTTTTTTCGGCGCTGCCGAGCTCTACGACGAGCTGACGGTCAATCAGTTCCTGGACGATCGTGGATACCGTTGCTTTTGTCAGATGCAGCATTTTCGCCAGATCTGCACGGGAAAGCGGCGGATGGTTGACAATTGCCTCGAGAACCAGGGCGCGGTTCATGTCTCGTATATATTCCTGATTTCCGGTACTCATAAAAAATCCTCCATTCTGCCGTATAGGCTGCAAAATTATCTTAACATAAATGAGAGCGAAATGACAGGGAAAATCGGCAGTTGGCAATACGAATAGAAAAAATGACGGAGAAAAACGATTTCTGGGCAGAGTGGATAGCGTAAAATGTGAGATCAGAAAATAAATATGTGATAAATACACAAAGAAAGTATAAAATAATTCTAAAAAATGTGCAGATTCACAGAAGATTCACCGCGCGTTCATAATTTGTTCATAATTGATTGGTATAGTTATCTCAGTTCCAAAGGAACAGCGTGTATGCAATCACTACACAATTAAGATTTTTTCATAATAATAGCCCAGGCGCCGAGAGGTTCCTGGGCACTCCTCGTTTTTAGGGAACTTTTGGGATGATGAAGGAATCAGATCTGTGCAGACAAAAAGGAAAATTTTGGAATTTATCTTTCGCTTGACTTTTGCCGAAAACAGCCTTATAGTATAAATATAATAACAATTACTGTTATCAAAAGATACGAAAGGAAAATATCTATGTCAACACTCAAGTATAGCAGACAGCGAGAAAGCATCAAAGTCTGCCTTCAGGGACGGAAAGATCACCCGACCGCAGATATGCTCTATACCGATGTGCGGAAAGAATTTCCCAATATCAGCCTTGGCACAGTATACCGGAACCTGTCTCTTCTTTCTGAATTAGGAGAGATCAAACGTCTTACAACCGGAGACGGCCCGGACCGGTTCGACGGAGATACTTCCACGCATCACCATTTCATCTGCAGAAAATGCCACTGCGTGACAGACCTCGATATGCGTGACATCAGCGAAATTAAGAACGTGGCAGCAGAAAATTTCGGAGGCGAGATCGAAGACTATTCCGTGAATTTTTACGGCGTCTGCGAGAACTGCAAAAACCAGCCGGGGAACTAAAATAAAAAGTTCCCCGAAGAAAAATTAAAAATAAGCATTGACAAAAAGAGAAGCTTATGTTAAAGTAATATCAGTAACAGTTACTAATATTAAAAAATAAAAACTGTTACGAACCAAACAACTGGAAATAATAAAATAAAATACACAACAAAAAGAAAGGAAACAACGACTATGAAAAAATTTGTATGCAGCGTATGTGGATATGTTTATGAAGGAGAAGCAGCACCGGAAGTCTGTCCAATCTGTAAAGCACCGGCAGAGAAATTCATCGAGCAGGGCGAGGATATGACCTGGGCAGCAGAGCACGTAGTAGGCGTAGCATCTGACGTTCCGGAAGACATCAAAAAAGACCTGAGAGCAAACTTCGAAGGCGAGTGCTCCGAAGTTGGTATGTACCTGGCAATGTCCAGAGTAGCATTCCGCGAGGGATATCCGGAAGTAGGTCTGTACTATGAGAAAGCAGCTTTCGAAGAGGCAGAGCACGCAGCAAAATTCGCAGAACTCCTCGGCGAAGTCGTAACCGACAGCACCAAGAAAAACCTGCAGATGCGCGTAGAAGCAGAAAACGGAGCAACCGCCGGCAAAGTAGACCTCGCAAAACGCGCCAAAGCTCTGGATCTCGATGCAATCCATGACACTGTGCATGAAATGGCTCGCGACGAGGCAAGACACGGAAAAGCATTCGCAGGACTTCTTCAGAGATACTTCGGTAAATAAATATCGAATTTTGAGCGAGGGCAGAACAAAATCTGCCCTCCTTTTTTCTGGTGCTTAATGGACGTAGAAAGAAAAAAGTGAGGGATTCGATATGGAAAAACAGACAGGCTGTGTCCACATCTATTGTGGAGATGGAAAGGGTAAGACGACTTGCGGTATGGGGCTCTGCACGAGAGCGGCAGGGTATGGATACCGGGTTTTGATTTATCAGTTTATGAAAGATAACAGCACGAGCGAGCGGAAGGTGCTCTCGATGTCTCCGAATGTGACGTTTATGCCGGGGCAGGATAAGATTAAGTTTTCGTTTTTGATGACGCCGGAGGAGAAGGCGGAGCAGAAGCGGTATTATGAAGAACAGTTTCAGAAAGTGACGGAAAAAGCGGTTCAGGAAGGATACGATGTGCTGTTTCTGGATGAGCTGGTTTACACGATCGGAAGCAAGCTGTTTGATGAGCAGCTCCTTTTAGACTTTCTGGATCACAAGCCGGAGAAGCTCGAAGTGATTCTAACCGGACAGGGACCGTCGGAGGCGCTGATCGAGCGGGCGGACTACGTTTCGGAGCTGAAAAAGATCAAGCATCCGTTTGATAAAGGCCTTGCGGCAAGAGATGGAATTGAGCGGTAACGCTGAAAAAACAGAAAAAAGATACTGTTTTGCAGGAAAGAATAACCCATGCAGAACAGTATCTTTTTTATTGCGAAAGAAAACCAGTTTTAATTTTTCCCGCCGCGTTCCGCAATCATCTTCGTAGATTTCTTCACGCAGTACAGACACGTCGGCCCGATATAGCAGCAGGCGGCGAGCCATGCAGCCTGGTCTGCAAAGCAGATTGCGGTAAATCCAAACGCACCGACAAATCCCAGACAGACGATCGTCCGCGCCAGCATCTCCATCACGCCGGAGAAAACGGCTCTTCCCGAGTAGCCGAGTCCCTGCGTTACCATACGGCAGACATTCAAAATACCAAGCGTCCAGTAGAAAAATCCCAGGCGGCGCAGATAGATGGCGGAAGCATCGATCGCATCAACGGCAGAGCCGACGATAAACAGCTTCGTCAATGGCCGTCCGAACAGAACCATAATCACGCCCGCAAACGCACCGTAGCCGATACCGACGAGCACACCCTGTCGGAGTCCCTGATGGATTCGCTTTGACTGACCCGCGCCGAGATTCTGGCTGCAGAAAACCGAAGCGGCGGTGCTGATCGCATCAAACGGACACATCATAAACTGCTTGATTTTCATAGCAGCCGTAAATGCTGAAACATAAACACTTCCGAGGCTGTTGTTCGCCGACTGCATAACCATGCTTCCGATCGCCGTGATTGAAAACTGTAGTCCCGTCGGAACGCCCATTGCGAGGAGCTCTTGTGCCGCATCTTTTCGCAGAACACGGTTATCCTTCGCCGGAAGCAGCAGCTTCACCTTGCGGGAAATAAAAAACAGACATAAGAGTCCGCTGATCGCCTGCGCAGAAATCGTCGCGATCGCCGCGCCCGCGCATCCCAGATGAAGAACGATGATGCAGAACAGATCCAGAAAAATATTCAGGATCGCTGAAAATGCCAGAAACAGAAACGGTGTCCGGCTGTCTCCGACGGCACGCAGAATGCTGGACAGATAGTTGTACAGGATCGAAAACGGAATGCCGAGGAAAATCACAAGCTGATACGCGTACGCATCTGCAAAAATATCGGACGGAACCGACAAAAGATGAAGAATCGGCGCGCAGAGCAGACTGCAGAGCGTCGTCAGAACAGCTGCGATCAGAACGGCAAGTGCAGCGCCGTTAAAGATATAATCACGCATCTTGTCGAGCTTTCCGGCACCGAAATACTTTGCAACCGGAACACTGAAGCCCGTGCAGCTTCCCATACAGAAGCCGAGCACCAGAAACTGTACACTGCTGCTTGCGCCGACACTAGCAAGCGCCGCAGGACCAAGCGTCTGGCCGACGATTGCCGCATCAATGATGTTGTACGTCTGCTGCAGCAGATTTCCAATGAGAAGCGGAAAGGCAAACTGAAGCATCAGCTTCATCGGATTTCCCTTTACCATAGATGTTGCCATAGAAACCGCCTCCCTTTATCAATACGCGCGTGAATTATAAACGAGCGCCGTTTTGTTCAGGTTCTGAATCATGAAATAGTCTGCGACGAGCTGTCCGATGCCGCCGGTGAAGTAGCCGAGCAGTGTCCACAGAAGAATCGCAGAACCATTTTCCTCAATCATCACGCCGTAACGGTCGTAAGACTCACGGTACATGCGGTTCGCCTGTTTGTAGCGCCAGTAAACACCGTAAATTCCGCAGGTAACCCAGGACAGAAGCAGCACGATAATGTAGTTCGGGCTGTCTTCATTGTCACCGTAAAAGACAGTGTTCAGATCTTCCACGTAAACATACCAGAAGTAAATCGAGTAGAGTCCGCACGTCAGAACCGTGAGCAGAAGATAGACCCAGAAACTTCGGTTGTCTTTTACATTCATTTGTAAATACCCCCTTTAATAAGATAGAACCATTGTAGCACGCGCCCGCGAGAAGGGTCAATAGAAAGGAGCGGGTCGTGGTGATAAATGCGCCACGCATAAACGGCAAGCAGCAGAATGACAAGCACGGTGATCATCCCCTTTTTAAACTGCCGAAGTCCCGCTGTGTGCTCCGGTCCGAAGAAGAGCCACGCGCCTGCCGGCAGCACCGCATAGACGAGCGGGTGCATCTGAAACGCCGCCTGAAAATGGCCCGAAAGCAGAAGCAGCACCGCACGGCTCATCCCGCAGCCCGGGCAGGAAATGCCGGTTGAGAAGCGGATCGGGCAGCCGATCCCGGTGAGGGTGATAAAGGCGACATAAAACCCAAGCAGCAGGCAGAAGAAAAAGAAATCGCGGCAGCGTTTCTTCAGAAAAGAAAGATACGCGCTGCCGCGGCCGGGATCACGTTTCATGGAGTTTGGTGACGGCGTATTCATACAATGCCTCCTTGCGCTCACTGTCGGTCGTGAGAAAATGCGAGTACAGAACATCGATCATGACGAGAATCGGGAACTGCGGGGAGATCGCGCCGCCGTTCTTCAGATGTTCCTTGACGGCCAGCAGCAGCACCTCATCGCAGAATGCATCGTAATCGCTGGAACTGCGGGATGTAAAGAGAATCGTCGCCGCTCCCTTTTCCTTTGCAGCTCCGAGCGCCCGCAGCACCTCCGGTGTCCGTCCGCTGACGGAAATGCCGATCGCCGCACAGCTCTCGTCGAGCAGAACCGCATTCATTTTCATGATGTGAATATCGGTGATTGCCTCAATATCCACGCCCGCGAGCATAAACCGCAGCTTCATCTCCTGCGCGGAAAGCCCCGAGCTTCCAAGACCGTAAACATAAACCCGCCGCTTCGATGCGAGAATGTGGCAGATGCGGTCGATCTGCGCGCGGTCGGCGAGTGAGTAGCTTTTGTTCAGCAGCTCCTGATACGTATTCAGCACCTGCTTGATGTGATCGTCCGTACCCGGAAGCGTGGCGTTCAGCCCCTCCTGATAGCGGTAGACAAATTCACGGTAGCCCGTGTAGCCGCATTTCTTCGCAAAACGGGAGAGCGAAGCCTCCGAAACGTAGAGCAGTTCAGAAACGTGGCGCGCGGACAGATCCGACTCGTCGGTATTATGAATAAAAAAATCTGCTACCGTCCGTTCCAGGGGAGTGAACGAGGGATAGACAGACTCAATGACAGGAATAATCGATTTTTCAAAGTGTTCCATGGAACATAAGTCCTCCTGGTATCTGTAAATATCTGAAAAAAATTCAGATCAATTCATGTTTCATTGTATCACAGGCGGGGGTGTGAATCAACTTTCAATTGTGTGTGAATTGTACGGGAAAGCGGGCGGAAAAACGGAAAGCACTTTACATAAATGAAAGTAATTTCTAAAATATAAAAATAGTTGAAAATAAAATCACCATAATTTATAATAATCACAGATCAAAGAAAGAAGGCAAGACAATGATTATCAAAAACGGACGTGTATTTCAGGAAGACGGAACGTTTGCGGAAAAAGATCTTTATATAGAAGGAAAACGTTTTGTTTCCACAAAAGAAGAAGTCACCGATCAGGAAGTGATCGATGCGAAGGGCATGATGGTACTGCCGGGACTGGTTGACGTGCACAGTCACGGCGCTGCCGGACATGATTTTTCAGATGGAGATGTGGAAGGATTAAAAGAGATTCTGCGCTACGAGAAAGCACACGGCATCACCTCTTACTGTCCGACATCCATGACACTGCCGAAAGACGATCTTCTGAAAATCTTCGGAACGATCGAGGCAATCAAAGATGAGCCGGAAGCAGAAGTGATCGCCGGAGTCAACATGGAAGGACCGTTCATCGATCCGATCAAAAAAGGCGCACAGGCAGAGGAGAACATCGTAGCTCCGAACGCGGAATTTTTCCGGGAGTGCAATGCGGCAAGCGGCGGAAAAATCCGTCTTGTGACACTGGCCCCGAACATGCCGGGCTCTCTGGAGTTCATCAAAGAAGTTTCCGATGAAGTTATGGTTTCCATCGGCCATACCACAGCAGATTACGACACCGCACTGGCAGCCATGAAAGCGGGCGCACACCACGTAACGCATCTGTACAACGCCATGCCGCCGTTCGCACACCGCAAGCCGGGTGTCATCGGTGCCGCATTCGACGACCCGGAGTGCCGCATGGAGCTGATCTGCGACGGCTACCACATCCACGGCGCTGTTGTCCGCGCGACATTCTCCATGATGGGAAGCGAGCGCATGGTTCTGATCAGTGATTCGATGATGGCAACGGGAATGCCGAACGGAATGTATTCCCTCGGCGGACAGCCTGTCTGCATGAAAGACGGAAAAGCAACCCTGACCGACGGCGAGACGATTGCGGGCTCCGCAACGAACCTGTATGACTGCATGAGAAAAGCAGTTTCGTTTGATATTCCGCTGGCAGACGCTATTTTCGCAGCAACAAGAAACCCGGCACAGAGCATCGGCATCTACGATGAAGTCGGATCCATCGCACCGGGCAAGAAAGCACATGTGCTTCTGGTAGACGATGACTTAAATCTGAAACAGGTTATTATGTAATTTATATATAGAAGAAATTTTTGGAGGAAAATAAAATGGTATTAATTGAAGCAAAAGATTACAATGATATGAGCAGAAAAGCAGCAAACATCATCTCCGCACAGGTTATTATGAAACCGCACGCAGTTCTCGGTCTTGCAACAGGTTCTACTCCGGTCGGCGCTTACAAACAGCTCGTTGAGTGGTACAACAAAGGCGATCTTGATTTCGCAAACGTAACCAGCGTAAACCTGGACGAGTACAAAGGACTCTCCCCGGAGAATGACCAGAGCTACCGTTACTTCATGAACACCAACCTGTTCGATCATGTCAACATCAACAAAGAGCGCACATTCGTTCCGAACGGACTGGAGCCGGACAGCGAAAAAGCATGCGCAGCTTACAACGAAATCATCCGCAGCGTCGGCGGCATTGATCTGCAGCTGCTCGGACTTGGAAACAACGGCCACATCGGATTCAACGAGCCGGGCGCAGCTTTCGAGAAAGAGACACACTGCGTGGATCTGACTGAGAGCACCATTCAGGCCAATAAACGTTTCTTCGAAAAAGTAGAAGATGTTCCGACCCAGGCATACACCATGGGAATCAAAAACATCATGCAGGCAAGAAAAGTTCTGCTGATCGTCAGCGGTGAAGGAAAAGCAGAGATCCTCGACAAAGTTCTGTACGGACCGGTTACTCCGCAGGTTCCGGCTTCCATCCTGCAGCTTCACAACGATCTGACGGTTGTAGCTGATGAGGCAGCAATGTCCGTGATCAAAGCAAACCACAGATAATTTCGAAACGAATAGAATGTCCGCCGAACGGGAAAAATATCAAAAAATCCCCGTACGGCGGGCTTTTTTGCGGTTTACAAATCCAGGTAAATGTGTTAGCATAAAACTAGCGCACAAAAGTGCATAAAATCAAAACACAATGACGAAGAGAGTACATCTGCATTCGCGAATTTACAGAGAACACTCCCGAAAACCATTCCGGTTTTGCAGGCTGAGAGGGGAGGAGGAGCGGCAGATCGAACATGGCTTCCGAGAGGCGCACCGAACCGTGAGAACAAGGATCCGAAGCGGTAAGGCTGCGACAGGTTCCGCCTGTTACAGCGGAGAGGTATAGCACATGTACCTGCAGAGGTTTCTGCCGTGAGGCAGGGACGAAAAGAAGTGGTATCACGGGTAAACAAACCTGTCTTCTTCCGACTACAAGAGAGCGGAATAAGGCAGTTTTTTTATTTGAAAGGAGAAATGAAAGCAATGGAAAAAATCAGACCGAAATATTATATCACAACGGCGATTGCCTACACATCCGGCAAGCCGCACATCGGAAACACCTACGAGATCGTACTCGCAGACAGCATCGCCCGCTTCAAACGCCAGCAGGGCTACGACGTATTCTTCCAGACCGGAACCGATGAGCACGGCCAGAAGATTGAGCTGAAAGCAGAAGAGGCAGGCATCACACCAAAAGAATTCGTAGACAACGTATCCACCGAGATCAAGAGAATCTGGGATCTGATGAATACTTCTTACGACAAATTCATCCGTACCACCGATGCCGATCACGAGGCACAGGTACAGAAAATCTTCAAAAAACTGTACGATCAGGGAGATATCTACAAAGGATATTACGAAGGACTTTACTGTACACCGTGTGAATCCTTCTTCACCGAGTCCCAGCTCGTAGACGGAAAATGCCCGGACTGCGGACGCCCGGTTACACCGGCAAAAGAAGAGGCATATTTCTTCAAAATGAGCAAATATGCACCGAGACTGATCGACTACATCAACACCCATCCGGAGTTCATTCAGCCGGTTTCCAGAAAGAACGAGATGATGAACAACTTCCTTCTTCCGGGACTGCAGGATCTCTGCGTATCCAGAACCTCTTTCACCTGGGGAATCCCGGTATCCTTCGATCCGAAGCACGTTACCTACGTATGGCTGGACGCACTGACCAACTACATCACCGGAATCGGTTATGACTGTGACGGAAACAGCTCCGAGCAGTTCAACAAACTGTGGCCGGCAGACCTGCATCTGATCGGAAAAGACATCATCCGTTTCCATACCATTTACTGGCCGATCTTCCTGATGGCACTCGATCTGCCTCTGCCGAAACAGGTATTTGGTCATCCGTGGCTGCTGCAGGGCGACGGCAAGATGAGTAAATCCAAAGGAAACGTTATTTACGCAGATGATCTGGTAGACCTGTTCGGCGTAGACGCTGTCCGTTATTTCGTTCTGCACGAGATGCCGTTCGAGAACGATGGTGTCATCACCTGGGAGCTGCTGGTTGAGCGTATGAACTCCGATCTTGCCAACACTCTCGGAAACCTGGTAAACCGTACCATCTCCATGAGCAACAAATACTTCGGCGGCGTTGTGACAAAGACCGGCGCAGCAGAAGAAGTGGATGATGATCTGAAAGCAGTCGTTACCGCAACAAAAGCAAAAGTTGCTGCCAAGATGGAAGACCTGCGTGTGGCAGATGCAATGACGGAGATCTTTGGTCTGTTCAAACGCTGCAACAAATACATCGACGAGACGATGCCGTGGGCACTGGCAAAGGACGAGGCAAAGAAAGACCGTCTGGAAGAGGTTCTGTACAACCTGGTAGAGAGCATCACCATCGGCGCATGCCTGCTCGAGTCCTTCATGCCGGAGACCACCGAGAAGATCCTGGCTCAGTTAAATGCCGAGAAACGCAGCTACGAAGAGCTGGATCAGTTCGGACTGTATGTATCGGGCAATAAAGTAACCGATCAGCCGCAGATCCTGTTCCAGAGACTCGACGTCAAAGAGGTTATGGAAAAAGTAGAAGTGATCCAGGCAAAACAGAAAGCTGCCATGGCTGCCGCCAAAGAGGAAGAGGAGAAAGCCGAAGAAGAAGCAGTTGTAGACGTTGAGCCGAAAGAAGAGATTACCTTCGAAGATTTCGGAAAAATGCAGTTCCAGGTAGGCGAAATCCTCTCCTGCGAACCAGTGAAGAAATCCAAAAAACTTCTCTGCTTCCAGGTCAAAGTTGGAAGCCAGACAAGACAGATCGTCTCCGGAATCAAAGCATATTACAAACCAGAAGACACCATCGGAATGAAGGTCATGGTCCTCACCAACCTCAAACCAGCCAAACTGGCAGGAATGCTGTCCGAAGGAATGCTCCTCTGCGCCGAGGACGCCGAAGGCAACATCTGCCTCATGACCCCGGAAAAAGCAATGCCGGCGGGTGCGGTGATCTGCTAATCGATTAAAAGAAAAATAGAGTAAATGAAAAGTCTAATCCCCCAGCTATGCTGGGGAGAATAGAGTGGTTGGAAACGTTAAGGATAGCAATAAAAAACCTCCTATGCTACAATGAAATTGGTGTCGCAAGCCAAATTCATGCATAGGAGGAGGTCCAAATGGACAATAAAAGTTTATCACATACTCGCTGGAAATGCCAGTATCATATTGTTTTCATTCCAAAATATAGAAAGAAAGTTTTATATGGAAAAGTAAGAGAAGATGTACGGGAAATCATCAGTACGCTGTGTAAGTATAAAGGCGTAGATATAATAGCAGGTGCAGTGTGCATAGATCATGTGCATTTAAGCGTGGCAATTCCACCTAAGCTTAGCGTAGCGAATTTTATGGGATACTTAAAAGGAAAAAGCACGTTAATGATTTATGACAGGCATCCCGAACTGCAAAGTAAGTGGGATAAAGCGTTTTGGGCAAGAGGCTATTATGTAGAAACCATTGGTAATATTACCGATGAAGCAGTACAGAAATACATCAGAGAGCAAGCAGAAGAATCAAGAAAAGAAGATTCGAGAAGCACCGCTTTATAAGCGGACCAGTAACAATGCTTGCGACACCGCCCTTCGGGGCGAGCAGCAACATAGCCCTTTGGAGGGCTAATAATAAACCACCAGTTGAACTGGTGGTTGCTAACTAGAGAAATCCCTTTCCATGCGTGATGTGTGGGGAGGGATTTTTTTGCATGCAAAGTTTTGAAAAATGCCATATAAAAAATCTGAATCTTATGATAATATAAAGATAAATAGAGAATATTTAAACGGATTTATCAATATGATAACAGAAAGGAGGAGCGTTGTATGAGAAAAATGCGGACGTTATTTCTGGTTTTGTTTTGCTGCGGTTTGTCACTGAATGTGGGGGTATCTTATGTAAAGGCAGAGGAAAAGGGTTCTTCTGATTACGATGCCTATCTGCAGGGAACAGGGATGCCGGAAAATGAGATACAGAAGCTGGATGAGCATGTGAAGCAGTTTATCGTCGATGATTTAAAAAGCGGGGATGGAAAATTCGAGTATATGAAAATTGACGGAAGTGCGGAAGATTCCGAAGGAATTGAGTTCTATACATCAGCCTTTCAGAATGGTTCGACGATTTATGTTTATCCGACATATGAATTCACAGAGAACAAAAAGCCCTGTGGAAACGACAGCTTTTCGTTTTTGCTGGGAGAGGCGATCAGACCGTATGAATTTGGCGGAACCTTATGGTACAAAGATAAGACAATGAGTGATTGGGCAGTCAGCGGGAATCTTATTGCAAACAACCAACAGCTAAACGGCGCCAGCTATTCCGGAAGCCAGCTGGGAACACCGAGATCTGCGATGAAATTCATGGGAACAACATACTGCCATGCATCGGTGGGGACGGGGGATGATAACAGAATTGTGATGGGGTATTCGTATCAGCCGAAGGAAGTAAGAGTTGAGTTATTCGGATGGGAGCTTTCGAGAAAACAAATAATTTTTGTTCTGGCGGGAGGAGTTGTTGTAGGAAGCGTATGGTGGAGGAAAAATAAGGGTAAGACACAAAAATAGCCACCCCCGTCTGCAAACTAGGCGACCATTTTTGGGAAAAGTAAGCCCATGAGTATTATGGATTTTGTTGCAGTAATGAGCCTCGACTTAACCTGCTTTAGTATCGGATATACATTTGGTAAAGATAACAATCAGACACAAAAATAACCATCATACAGCCTGACAAACTTTGAGGTGATTTTTGCAATTTGTATCAGACTAACCGTCTATCGATAGAACTCTTTTCCGATATCATAGTATCACGCTTTTATGGAAATGTCAAAAGTTCTTTTGAACTTATTTTAGAGCAACAAAGTTTCAGAAAACGTCATAAACTTTTTCCTCGCGTAAGGTTATAATAAAGATAAGAATACCTTGGAACGTGAAGGAAAAGAAAAGGAGGCGTGACATATGAAGAACAAGAAAATTTTCGGTATTGTGATCGGTGTTCTGCTGGTGGCTGCGGTTCTTGTGTTTGGGGCGACGCAGTTGAAGCTGAGTAAAGTGAAACCGTCGGATGTTGAGATTGTGTCGGTTTATCAGACGGATGCGAAGCACTTCTTTGTGCGGTATCTGATTCCGGAAGACTGTTCTCCGGCGGATGCGTACAGTACGAGTGATCAGATCAGCATCACAGCGAAGGATGGTTCGGCGGCGGAGCTGGCGTTTTCCTATAAGCGGCCGCTGATCAAAAAATCGGGAAAGACGGGCTGCACGGGAACCGTTGCTGTGGATCAGGAGTTCACATCCCTCTCGTTTGGCGGTCAGGAAATCTGGACAGCGGACAGTCAGACATCCATTCCGGCGTATCTGACGGATGGTGATGTTCTGGTATCGGAGGAAAACTTCACAGACTCTTTCGTAGAGCACATCTATTCCAGCGGAGACCGCACCCGATGGGATTTCGACGGAAACGTATTATACGAAGGCGGATGTGACCTTGAATTCACCCTTACATCAGGAAGCGGCACAATCCAGTGGGATAAAGCCGGAATCGATGCAGATCAGATTTCCAGCATCTACATCATCAGCAAAAACAACGCCGAAGTCGTAAACTACGACACAGCGGCCTTCAAAAAAGGCGACGCAGTAAAACTCGAAACAGCAGACACCTGTATGCTGTACATCATCGCCAAAGACAGCCAGAATGTTGACTGGGCGGAGCATGTGAAGGTGGAAGAGAAATAAAGGAAAAACAGCAGAGGCCATTTCCAGAGCGGAGGTGAGCCTCTGCTTTTGCGTTGCATCTATTGTAATAAAAATAATCTATTGTCGGGGGAAAGCGGGAGCAGGTATAATAAAAGAAAACGGCAGGGAGGGCGTTGTATGAAAAGAGTGTGGGGAATATTTTCAGGATTGGCCATAGCAGCTGCGGCATCAGCAATGAGTGTCTCAGCATCCGCATTTGAAACATTGCCGGAGTCCGGAGACTATGAAAAAATCGTGGCACTTGCGGATGAAATCGTGTCCTTTACGAATGGAGGACCTGTCGACGATCCATTCTCAGAAGGGGTGACGGTGGAGGATATTGATTTTGAGAATGCACTGAAAGAATATATCGACACGCCGCTTTTCACTTCTGAACTGCTTTCTGTTTCAGAAGTCGAAACGGCGCTGGCAGAGAGTGATTATATCTGGATTGTTCCCATCAAAGCCTACGGCCATTTATATGAAGCATGCGCAGTGCGAGCCAATGGAGAGGATGGGCAGCCCATAGATGAGTGGCACATCAGCGGCACCAGGGGTTATGAAAATGACAACGCGCCTACCTATATCGAGCAGTTAAAGATATCCCTTGCGGCGAACCCGGATATTGCGTGGGAAGATTATCAGTTCCATCTGGTCGGCGGAGCAGAGCCCATTCGTTTTCCGGTTTGGATTGCAATGAATGAAAAAAGCGTAGAATATCTGATCCCGGGGCGCGCGGATGCGGCAGGCTGTCTTACGGACAGTTCAAAGACAGAAAGTGCGGATGCAGATTATGTGTCGGCAGAGCAGACATCATTCCCGATATACAGCTATCCTGCAGTCATGGCTGCTGCGATGGATTCCGCTTATATCGAAATGGAAGATTCCCTCGGAGGAACCAGCTCGGTACTTGATGTCGCGTCACAGCCGGGAAAATATCAGCACAAAATGATGCTGCGCATGGTGATGGCCGTTGTGGGAATTTCAGCGGCGGCTGTTGGGATTGGTGTGATGATTCGAAGAAAAAGGAAGGCTTCGGTTTACGCCGGAGGCTGAAAGAAAATGGCGAAACAGATATGAAAGAAAAACAGGGAATCGGGCAGCTGCTTTTGCGACTGCGGGAGAAAGAGAAAATACGGCAGAAACAGTTGTGTATGGGACTTTGTTCCAATATCAAATATGTGAGAATCGAGAACGATCAGCAGGAGATCGATTTTTTCCTGATTGACCGGCTGATGGGACGGCTGGGAAAGTCGGTGGAGAGACTGACATATGTTCTGTCAGTTGAGGTTTATGAAATTTACGAACTGCGGCAGGAGATTCAGCAGAGCATCTGTCGGAAAGAATGGGATACGGCGGAGAAACTTCTGACGGAATATCAGAGAAATAAAAGGGCGGAAGAGCCGCTGCATCAGCAGTTTATCGAGCAGGAGTATGCGCAGATGGCGTGGATGCGCGGGGAACCGATGGAGAAAGTTTATCCGCATCTGGAAAAAGCGATTGCACAGACGATGCCGGAGGCGGAAACGCAGAGAAAGACTGGGGTTTTAAGTGCTGAGGAGTATAAGCTTCTGCTCTTTCGCTGGGAAGTCTGCGCCGGCACGAAGTGGGAGCGGACGGAAGAGGAACTCTGCGAACTGGCGGACGAAATTTTTGGAAAAAACTTTGAGCGAACCGAACGGGTAAAAGTGATCCCGTATGCGGCACTGCTGCGGGCAGGAATTGCGCAGGAGGAAGAGCAGGAGTCTGACGTAAAAACAATGACAGAAACAGCGCTGGAGAATCTGCGGGAAGAGGGAAAACTTCTTTACATGCCGGAGATTCTGGAGCAGTATGCACAAATTCTGGAAAAAGAAAACGGTGATGCGGAATTCATCCAGCTGCTGCGCCAGGAACGTGCGAGCATTCTGGAACTGGAAAATGACTATGGTGTTTCTTTTGAAAATTATCGCCTGTTTGACCATGTGGTTCGGAATTTTGAGATCGACGCAGAACTGATCCGCCGGACGCGAACTGCGGCGAAACTTACGCAGGAGAAACTGAGCGAAGACATCTGCGCACAGGAAACACTTGCAAGAATCGAAAACGGAAACCAGAAACCGCGAAGTGGAAACCTGCGCCAGATGATGGAAAAAATGGGACGAAGCGGAAACCGGATCGAGACGGGAATTCAGGTAGAAGAGTATGAGACACTGGAATTGAAGATTGAGTTTTCGAAGTTTATTCACCGTTGGGAGTATGAAAAGGCAGAGAGAACGTTAGGAGAGATTGAAAATAAGTTAGATTATAATATTTTACAGAATAGGCAATATGTAGAAACTGGAAAAGTAAAATTAGAATATCATATGAAAAAAACAAATGATGAAGAGTTACTGCAAAGATTGAAAGAACTATTGCTTATGACATTGCAAAGCACGCAGGAAAACAGTTATGTACTGACAATTGAAGAGATGGATATTTTATTTGAAATGGCATTAATTTACTGGAACAGAAAAGAGTATAAAACATCATTAGAAATATATCAGTTTCAGACAATGCAATATGAAAGAAGCCGTGTAAAACCACAATTTCATATGATCCATTGGGAAATGGCAGTTGGAAATTATGGTATGGCATTGGAAGAATTAGGTAATGTGGAAGAAGCCACATCTGTCAGCAAGAATAAAATTGAGCAGGAAATTTATGCGGGAAAAGGAAGCTGCATGGAAATTTCGCTGGTATTACTTGGGTGCATGATGGAAGAAAAGAATGCTGAATTATGTAAAAAATATTTCAGACAGAGCTTGACTGTTTTGAAACTATATAAAATGGATGCCACATATGAGGTAATAAAAAAGTATGTGGAGTCGAAAAACATATTCGCAAAATAAAAATAGTTTATAAAACTATATTGGAGGCCCTTGGCTTATGCCAGGGGTTTTTCTTATGTGTAAATAATTATATACGTTCAAGAAAATGAAAGATTACACTTTTATGATAAAAAAATAAAATACGTTGTTTTGTACAAAGACAGGAAGAGAAATATGTATATAATTTCCATTGTTGCCG